>JANQPK010000442.1 GCA_028289505.1 Cyclobacteriaceae bacterium | reverse complement strand
CTCGGAACTGACACCCTGTTCCTGAACTGGAAAGACTTTGTAACCGTGAAAAGTCTCAGCTTGAGTGGTCAAGAGCTTGCGAAAGTCAAAGAAGATGTTGAGCAAAATCTAACCGCCTACCTGATCCCTAACACCTCAAGATCCGATAGTGTGTTACAATTATCTTTGACAGGGGAGAAGCAGTACATTGGATTCGTCCAGACCGATTACCAGGCAGACCTCACCTACACTGGTAGCTTTGCTAGCGTTCAGGATTTTCTGCCGGTTATAGGTTATGATGAAGCTCAAGTACTATTGGAGAATAGAAAACGAGCTGAACAAGATTTGGAAAGGCTCCCCTCACGCATGGCTCCAATTGAGGATCCTATCGCTGGAAATCAGGATGCTTATGCACCTGATGCTGAACTGGTTAAGGGCAGTATAAAGATAAGTACCGAAGCGGGTCAAGTACCCTTTGCAGCAGGCGAGCTGGTTGACAGAAAAATTGAGCATGGGCGTCATACTGCAACCTACACCATCGAACAGCCGCAGGCATTTAATTGGCATGTTGGATCCGCTGACTATTCAATGGTAGAAGGCGCTTCGAATCAGGTGCAATACACTATTTTCCACAAACCATCGCATACTTTCAATCTCGAACTATATCAGGATGCCCTGGACAAAGGAGTGGGGTTTATACAAAATCGATTTGGTTCCCAAGCGGTACCCGACCAATTACAATTGGTTGAAATCCATCGCTGGCAAGACCCTAAGTACATATTTTCGAATACTATAGTGCTTTCGGAAAAGGAGGGATGGGTGGCAGACACTAAAGGATTACAAGAAAAGGCCTATATCTATCAAACTATTGGCAGTGGTTTAGCCAGTCTATGGTTGCAGCAAAACCTGCGCATTGCCAATGTACAAGGGTCGGATATGTTAATAGAAGCATTGCCAGAAGCCATTGGCCTGCAATTTGTAAAGGAGGTATTTGGTGATGAAGCAGTGGAATTGTTAATCGACAAGAAAATGGAAAAATATGCCAAAGACCGCAACAACGAACCCAACCAGGAGCCACCATTGCTGTATGCTGATGGGATTGATTATTTGGAAATAAACAAAGGTGCAGTGGAACTGTACAAGTTAAGTGAAGTCATGGGTTTGCCGTCCTTCAATACTACCCTCAACCAATGGATGGCAGCACAAGATGGTAAATATGCTCATTTTATTGGTTTATATCAGGAGTTGTTTTCAAGGTTGGAAACAGCTGATAAAGAGAAGGTTGCCAAGGCATTTGAAGAGGTAGGTTAGGGAATTCAACTCCAGTCATAATGATGAAATTCATGATCGAATGAACCGTCAGAGTAGAGGTCAATCATAGCATAGCCCGCTCTACTCTGATAGTAGTATTGTTTACTCCACCAATTACCACTCACTGCTCCATTGCAGGCGTAATGAATGTTGTTGTACTGCACTTGATCGATCAGGTGCATATGACCGCTGATGCATAATTTAACGTTACCATGCGCCATGAAAAGCCGCTGGATATCGTGAAAGTCAATATGCATCCAGGCACCAGGTACTTCGTAGTATTTATCCTGCTTAATATGATCCTCATACATCACGGTGGCAGACAAAATGGGGATATGGGACATCACTAAAATCGGTATATCCTTACTAGTGGTCTCCAGGTCAGCTTTCAACCAGTCCATTTGTGCTTCATCCAGCTTGCCATTGTAGGCACCCTCTTCAAGCAGGAAGGTGCTGTCCAGGATGATAAAATGCCAGCCAAAACGGTCAAAGCTGTAATATGGCTTTTCCAGCTGGAGTTTATCCAGCGCATATTTTTTTCCGTACAGGGGATCTGATTTACTGCCGGCGGCCCAGGCATCGTGATTTCCCAGACAATGCACCACTTCTAGTGACATTTCATTATGATATACCGAATCCCAGGTACGCCATTGGTCTTCCACTTTGGACTTCTCTTTCACATGCAGGGAATCTAAAATACAGTCTCCTCCATTGAAAACAATATCCGCAGGTCTCTGTTGTGATTGCAGGTGGTGCAAACAGTCTACAAATTTGCTGACTACTTGTCGGTCTGAGCTGATATGGATATCGGTGAGATGGGCGATTCTGACTGATGGCTTTGGGTCCTTGATGAACCTGGTACTGGATCCGAAGGCTGATGCAGGGGTTAAAGCTGCAGCTCCTATTAGTTTAAGGGAATCTCTACGTTTCATTTTTGGGGAGCGGTTTCTATAAAGATAGTGAACAAATGTGATTGCTTTTTAATGAGAGGCTTACCATTTGGTTTATGTTGATTCATTTTACTATTTACCTAACTTCGGCAAAACAGAAACATATTTTTAATATCTTCGTTAACCATAATATCGGCAAAATAGAAACATATGAAGCGAACAACCATCGGAGAATTTGAGGAATTGTGCCTGCTAACGGTAGCAGTGTTGAACCAGGAAGCATATGGCATTTCGGTGAAAGATGAAATCAAAAGGCGAACTGACAGAGATGTTACCATCAGCTCCATTCATTCTACTTTAGTACGGTTGGAAAAGAAAGGGCTACTGAAATCACATATGGGAGGAGCTAACGAAGTCAGGGGAGGGAGAGCCAAGCGCATCTTTGAATTGACGGCACTGGGTAAGCAGGTAATCAATCAAGCTCGGGAACTTCGCAATCAACTTTGGATGGACATACCGAAACTGATATGGGAGAATTGAACCCACATCAACCACCAAAATGGATCAACCGGGTTTTGGATTGGTATTGCAAGCAGGAATATGCCAACGAAATCCGGGGTGATTTAATGGAACTCTACCAACGATGGCTGGAAAAAGGAAAGTTCAAGGCTGACATAAAATATGTACTGAATGCTATAATGTTTATGCGTCTTTACAATATGAAAACTAGGTCTGATCACAATTTAAGACCAACGGGTATGTTCAAGAATCGTTTTAAGATCGCCTTCAGGGTATTCAAAAAAGAAAAGTCATACAGCCTGATCAATATATCCGGTCTGGCCCTAGGTTTTATCTGCTGTCTTCTGATCACCCTGTTCATCAGGGATGAGCTGAGCTATGATCGTTTTCACCAAGACGCAGAGCGCATCTACCGGGTATCATCAGCCTATATGAGGCAGGGAGTATGGGAGCCCTATTCGTCTAACTCATGGCCAACCGCCGAAAGGTTGAAAACCAACTTTGGGCAAATAGAACAACTAGTACGTATAAGGCCTCGAGAGTTACTAGTGGCTTATGGGGAAAAGAAATTTAACGAAGATAGGATGGCCACCGTGGATGAAAATTTCTTTCAACTATTCACCTTTCCCCTAATTTCAGGAAATCCACAGCAGGCGTTAAAGGGATCAAACAAAGTAGTGATCTCTAAATCGACTGCCCAAAAGTATTTTGGAGACACCAACCCCATGGGAAAAGTACTTGAGATCATTGACGGGGACTACCAGCTACAGGTTAGTGGGATTATGGAAGACATGCCATCCAACACTCACTTTCATTTTGACTTTTTGATCTCAGGTGCCACTGCCAGACAAGTAATGCCTGAGCAAATGTTTACCAATGTTGGCTGGGACTCTCAATATGTCTATATCAAATTGGAGCCAGCAGCCAGTCCTTGGGAAATGGAAGCAGCATTTCCAGATTTTATTGACAATCATTTATCGCCTTTTACTTCTGGCAACTTCAAGCTTTTCTTACAGCCCTTATTGGACATTCATCTCCATTCCAATAATGGCCTGGAAATAGAGCCTAATGGAAAAATAGCCCATGTTTACATCTTTTCAGTAATAGCGGTCTTCATACTGGTGATCGCCTGCGTGAACTACATGAACCTCACCACTGCGCGGTCCACCCGCAGGGCCAAAGAAGTGGGCTTGCGCAAGGTACTAGGTTCCAGCAAGGCCAGCTTGATCAGCCAGTTTTTGACCGAATCTTTTATTATGACCTTTGTGGCAGGGTTTATAGCCGTGGGGTTAACTATTTTGTTGTTACCTGAGTTTAACCAGTTTGCTGGAAAAGACATATCCAGAGCAGTTCTATTGGACCCAGTAATTTTGACCGCCATTTTAGCCATCCTTCTAATAACCGCACTGCTTTCTGGTGCCTATCCCTCTTTTGTGCTTTCAGCTTTTAAACCCCTAAATACTTTAAAAGGGGGAAAGGTAAACGAGCGATTGGGTCTGAGCCTAAGGCGTGGGTTGGTGGTATTGCAGTTTGTGATTTCCATTGGGTTAATTGCCGCTACCTCTATTGTGTTTAAGCAGCTTAGCTTTCTCAAAAATAAGGATCTAGGTATCAAT
>JANQPK010000406.1 GCA_028289505.1 Cyclobacteriaceae bacterium | reverse complement strand
ACCGAAGAACAGGAAGCAAGGGCGCAGGACCTGGCACAAAAAGTAATCTCTAACCTTGACATGGTAGGACTATTGGCGGTAGAGATGTTTCTGGATAAGCAAGGTAATATACTGGTCAACGAAATAGCACCCAGACCCCATAATAGTGGACATCAAACTATTGAAGGCAATATTACTTCCCAATACGAACAACTCTGGAGGGCCATCCTAAACTGGCCCTTGGGCAGTACTGACATCAAATGCCCCACTGCCATGGTTAATCTGCTGGGAGAGCCAGGTTTTCAGGGATCGGCATCCTATCAGGGTTTAGAAAAGGTTTTGGCCATGGAGGGGGCTCATATTCATTTGTACGGGAAAAAGATCACCAAACCCTTTAGAAAAATGGGACATGTCACCATTAGCGATGTCAATGAGACAGGGTTAGAAGAAAAAGCACGATTGGTAAAGAGAAACTTAAAGATTGTATCATGAGTGAGGCAAAGGTAGGCATTATCATGGGTAGTAAGTCTGACTTGGGCATTATGAAGGAGGCAGCTGAGGTGCTGAACGAGTTGGGAATCTCTTTTGAACTCACAGTGGTCTCGGCCCATCGGACTCCTGAAAGAATGTTTAACTATGCCAAAACTGGGCGTGAAAGGGGGCTACAGGTAATCATAGCCGGAGCCGGTGGGGCAGCTCATTTACCTGGAATGGTTGCGGCCATCACCTCCTTACCGGTGATTGGAGTACCTATAAAATCCAGGAACAGCATTGACGGTTGGGATTCTGTTTTATCCATCTTGCAGATGCCCGCAGGAGTACCGGTAGCAACGGTGGCGCTGGATGGAGCTCGTAATGCAGGCATCCTGGCGGCACAAATTGTGGGTTGCCAGGATGATCAGGTGGGAGCAAGATTGGATCAATTCAAATTAAATCTAAAGGATAAAGTGCTTAGGTCTGTAAAGGACTTGGAAGAAAATGGATTCTGATAGAGATCTATTTACAGTAGCTATCGAATTTTTTCAAGCTTTCTTCCGACCCTAATAAGATAAGCACATCTCGTTCACCTACTACTGCATTGTGGCCAGGACCAAAGATGAAGCCTTTCTCATCATTCTTGATACCCACTACGGTTGCTCCGGTATTCTCTAAAATTTTCAAATCACTCAAAGTTTTATTGTGATACTCCTCTTTCAACTGTTGATAGGTGTAATCTTCCAGTTTCAAAGGTCCTTCTCCGGCGCCATTTAGAATTTCCAGAAATTCTACCACATACGGTTTTGTAACCAAATGTGCCATGTGTATGCCTCCTAATATGTCCGGCAATACCACCCGATTAGCTCCAGCTCTGACCAGCTTTTTCTCAGAATTAAGATCTGCAGCCCTGGCGATTACCTTTACTGCCGGGTTGATCTCCTTGGCTGTCAAGGTAATAAAAACATTGTCAGCGTCATGTGGTAAAGTAGTAATCAGAGCTCTGGCTTTATGTATGCCGGCTTCAATTAAAATGTCATCAGAAGTTGCATCACCCACAATTATCGGATAATTAGAATCGCGAGAGAACTCCACGATACTGGCATCTTTTTCGATAATCACAAATGGAGTGTCTCCTTTCTCAAATTCCAAGCAGGCCCTGGATCCGTTTCTTCCGTATCCACAAACAATTACGTGGTCTTTCATCTTTTTCACTTCTCGTCCAAACATGATATTCTTGTAAATCTTTTGAAGCTCTCCCTCGAATAGGTAGGTAGTAAGTGTTGAAACTATGTAGGCAAAAATACCAATATTGAAAAGAATGTAAACGGTAGCAAATACCTTCCCAGCGCTAGTCAATGGTTTCACCTCATTAAACCCAACCGTCGACAATGTAATCACCGTCATATACAGGCTGTCAACAAAATTGTAGTCCTCAACCAAAACGTAACCCAGAATTCCCATGGCGATGGAGAGTACCAATAGCAGTGCCGCTATTATGAATTTTCTTAAACCGAAAGTATTCATATCTGAGATTTAAGTTAATACTGGTACTGCAATGCTCAAAATCTATAACTTATTGAAGTACCGTAAGAATTCGTTATTTTTATACTAATCCGTGCTGTAAGACCTTATGAAAACTATTTTAACCCTACTTGGCCTATTAGCGGTTGGCTCACTTTCTGGGCAAAACCTGACGGTGACCCATAGTAAAATTCCAGTCTCTGATATTACAGTTGATGTTTGGTCGGCAAACCTCAATGACGATATGAGCTTTTATGAAGGAACTTTCGAGGATTTTACCAAACAAGAGTTTGGGAGAAAGAGTCGCAACGACGGTAAAAATGAGGAGATCATAGAAAAGGTTAGTATCCCTCAGGTTACGGATAAACGAGGAGATTTGAGAATCACATTCTTCGCAGAAGACGGCCGTAATAAGCTCGGTCTTTCGTTACTGTTGGGCTATGATGTATGGATCAACCCTGATGACTATCCCAAAGAAATGGAACGCCTTAAGCAGTTTACCCGGGATTATCTGAGATTCCATTACGCGCACTATTACAACGAATTTATAGAGGAAAACTTGAAATCCATTAAAGGCTATCAACGTTCCATAGATAAGTCAGAGAAGTCGATTGGGAATATGCGTTCCCAAACCAATCGCAATGAAGAGAAACTTAAGACGGAGACCAACCCCAATCGCAGGCAAAACCTGGAAAACAAAAACAGCCAAAACGCACAGGACATAGAACGTCTTGAAGCTGAGATACCCGAGCTGCAAAAAAAGATGGACTCATTGAACGAACATATTATGCAGCTAAAAGAAAAGCTGAAATTCGTAGAAGATCAGTATTACAACCAGGAAGATTCCGCCCAAAACTAAAATCCCAAATCTTTGATAATTACAAAATCAATTTCCTGCCGCTAAGTCTCCTGTGCAAGTTGTGTTGCATTTTTGTAGACAAACTTTGTAAAGTTTTTCCGTATCTTTCCCGGCCTATACTGAATATTCTATGAGAATAATAATCGCGGGTGCGGGAGAGGTAGGATTTCACCTGGCCAAGCTGCTGGCATTCGAAAAACAGGATATTGTCCTAATTGACACCGATAAAAATAAGCTTTCTAAGGTGGCCAACTCAATGGACGTAGCAGTGATCCACGGTAATGCAACTTATTTCAGCGTACTAGAGGAGGCTCAAGTATCAAAGGCAAGTTTGGTA
>JANQPK010000382.1 GCA_028289505.1 Cyclobacteriaceae bacterium | reverse complement strand
GTAGAAGTTTTAGAGATGGAGATTTTTTATCAATATAAATAGGGAATTGGTCGTTAGGGAAATATATCTCTTCCAGCCTTTTGGCGATTCCAATAACCGGAATTTTACCGTACAACTCCAAGGTTTTTAGAGCCTCACAAGCGGCATTTAACTGCCCTTTACCACCATCTATAACTACTAGCTGAGGCAGTGGTTCATCTTCTGCCAGCTGCCGCCTATAGCGCCTGTGCACTACTTCGTTCATGGAAGCGAAATCATCCGGACCGGAGACACTCTTTATATTGAAATGCCGATACTCCTTTTTAAATGGTTTACCGTTTTTGAATTGTACCATGGAAGCTACCGGGTAAGCACCTTGTATATTGGAGTTGTCAAAGCATTCGATACGAACCGGTAGTGATTTGAGGCTGAGGTCTTCCTGAAGTCTACTCAAAACCCGGTCCTTGCGCTGACTGGACTCTTCTTTCCCCTGATAGTATTTCTTCTTATGATATAGTGCATTCTTCTTGGCCAGATCGACTAGTTTCTTTTTATCGCCTCGCATCGGTACCATCACCTGAACCCCCTCCAGTTGCCAGTCAATGGGTTTATTTACCAATACCACTTTTGCCTGACTATTAAAACGTTGTCTAAACTCGAAAAGAACTTTGGTCAAGATATCGTGGTCATCCTCATCCAATTTCTTTTTGACCTGGGTCGATTGACTGGATTCCAGGGCCCCATTCTTAATTCTCATGTAGTTCAGGAACGCCATGCTTTCATCGGAAAAAATACAACAGACATCCAGGTCACTGATCCGAGGGTTTACAATAGTGGTTTTTGCCTGAAACTTCTCTAATAACTGCAGCCGATCTTTCATACTTTGAGCCAGCTCAAAATTCAATTGTTCGGATGCTTCCAGCATTTTTTCCTTGAAATACTGCTTTACCAGGCCTATTTTACCCTTTAAAATGTTTAGTGCCTGCTCAATGTCATTATTGTAGTCTTCCTCTGATTGCAGCCCTTCACATGGACCTTTACAATTCCCAATGTGGTATTCTAAGCAGACCTTAAATTTCCCTTTCTCAATGTTCTGCTGGCTAAGGTTATAGCTGCAGGTTCGAATTGTATGCAGCTTCCGAATCAGATCAATCACGCTTTTCATAGCCACTACATTGGCATAGGGGCCATAAAAAGTTCCTCCCTGATAGTTGTGTTTATTGCGTATGGACATAATCCTGGGAAATCGCTCATCAGGTACCCAGATAAATGGAAAGCTTTTGTCATCCTTCAACCTGATATTGTATTTCGGCTGATGCTTCTTGATTAGGTTGTTCTCTAGCAAAAGGGCATCGAACTCCGAATTAACCACCGTACATTCAATAGCAGCAATTTCCCAAACCATACGTAGGGTCTTTCGGTTGGGGATACTTGATTTGTTGAAATAACTGGCGACCCGTTTTTTTAAGTCTTTGGCTTTTCCAACATAAAGAACCTTGCCGTCCTTGTTCAAAAATCGGTATACACCAGGTTGGGAAGGCAGTTTATTAACCTGCTGTTTGGTATATGCCATTAAGGTTCTATTAATTAAAGGATGTCATTTGGATTAACATCATTTATCGGTAAAACGATCTCAACCGAGTCAGAATCTTCACCCAAATCATCATATTGATCACAGTCGATCTCCACAGAAAGTCGTCTCACCGGCCGCGGGAAAGACCCTTTACTAATGCCCGTTTCTGAATCCTGATAGACTTTCTCCATGAAGCTATTCCAGATGGGTCGTGCAGTTCTAGATCCCTGACCAGAGGGCCAGTCTCTAAAATGGATGCTGCGATCGTCACCACCGACCCAGGCTCCAGCAGCCAAATCCTTGGTGATTCCCACAAACCAACCATCGGATGCATTCTGGGTAGTCCCTGTTTTTGCACCGATCTCGTTTCCATCCCGGACTTCCCAGCTCAAGCCCAGGGCCGACCCGCCTTCTTCGTCCATAGCACCTTTTAGCATATGTAGCATAATATAAGCGGTCTCTTCGTTTATGGCCTCAAATGTTTTAGGAGGGAACTCCTGCAAAATGTTACCATTCTTGTCTTCTATGCGGGTCACGAAAAATGGCGCTATATGTGTTCCCTTATTTACAAAAGTGCTGTATGCCCCCACCAATTCAAATAACGAAACATCATTGACACCCAGACACAAGGCGGGAACCGCTTGCAATTCGCTCTCAATTCCCAGTCTCTCGGCCATTTTTACTACCTCTGATGGCCCAACCTTCTCCATCATTTTGGCAGTTATGGAGTTTACTGAATTAGCCATGGCCTTACGAATGGTCATTTGCTGACCGGTATATTTGCCCATAGCATTTTCAGGGGTCCATTTTTTGTCGCCAGGGATATCAAAGGTCACTTTGGCATCCATTAAGGTATAGCAGGGAGAATACCCGTTCTCAATAGCTGTTGCATAGACAATAGGCTTGAAGGTGGAGCCTGGTTGACGCTTGCCGTATTTGACATGGTCAAATTTGAAATACTTGTGATTGATACCACCAACCCATGCTTTGATGTGTCCGGTATGCGGATCCATAGCCATAAATCCACTTCGAAGAAAATGCTTATAATATCTCAGGGAATCCATGGAGCTCATCACCGTATCAATTTCACCTTCCCAAGAAAAAATGGTCATGGGCTTTTTTAAATTTAAGGCGATTTCCACCGAGTCTGGATAATCCTGATACCGCTGTTGTAGCTGTCTGTATAGACTGGTGCTTTTGATCCTGTCATTGAGGAAGTTAGGAATCACTTGCTTGTTTTCATCTATCCACGGGTCTCGACCTTCCAGGTGTTCCATAAACCGTGCTTGCAAGGCTGCCATTTGTTCGGTCACGGCTTGCTCAGCGTATTCTTGTAGTCGACTATCAATAGTGGTGTAGATTTTAAGTCCATCTCCGTAAAGATCATGGCCATTATCCTTGGCCCAATCCCTGAGGAAGTTTCCGGTTACCGTGCGGAAGTAAGTGGCAAGTCCCACATTTTGATTCTGTACTTCATAGTCCACTTCAATGGGCAATTGGATCAACGTATCAAGAGCATCCTCAGTAATATATCCGAACTTTTCCATCTGATGCAATACCAGATTTCTCTTTCTTTTGGCATTCTCTGGGTTTCGTACAGGGTTAAAGTAGGAAGGGGCTTGCACCAATCCTACGAGCACCGCTGCTTCATGTATCTCCAGGCTGTCAGGTGTGGTATTGTAAAAAGTTTTCGAAGCTACATTAATGCCAAAGGTATTGCCTCCAAAATCTACCGTGTTCAGGTACATAGCCATAATTTCCTCTTTAGTAAAATTCTTTTCCAATTCTACTGCAATAATCCATTCTTTGGATTTTTGAATGATGGTTTTGATGTCAGCGCTTTGTATTCTTTTAAGCAGCCACCCATCGTAATCCTCTTCCCGAGTATTGAATAGATTTTTAGCCAATTGTTGAGAAAGTGTACTGCCACCACCTTTTCGATTGAAAGTCAAAACACCTACCACCGCTCTTACGATAGCTCGAGGATCGATTCCGGAATGCTCTTCAAAACGTATGTCCTCAATAGCCAACAAAGCCTGTACCAAGTTCGGGCTCAAATCCCTAAACTGAGCAGGGGTACGATTACTATTCGGACGATAGTACTTACCCAGTAATACCTGATCAGCTGAGTATAGTTCAGAGGCCAGCTCATTTTCGGGATTTTCCAGGGCTTTAACACTGGGCATTCCTCCAAACAGACCGAACCAGTCCCCTTTTACTGCAAAAACATAGAGAAAGCTCATTATTACCAAGGCAGCAAAACCCACCCAAGTAGCTTTAACTAAATATTTCAGCAAAGCAGTGTTGGATTCTGTTTTCTTCGACTTTGTCATGTTATTCAAGGTAAAAATTATTGAAGAATGAGAGGTACCCACTCAAGTCCTTCGTCTGATAAAAAATTTCAAAGTTTTCACTGGTAATCACAAAAGTACTGAAATCTTCACTGGAATAATCGTCCAATGCACCTTGCTGCTGCAGCACTTGATAATAACCTAGTGCATCGCGCTTGTTTACAAACTCCTGAACCAATACCATGGCCAGATCCTTTTCAAAAATGAGTGTGGACGCTGTTAGCCTTTCTTCGTTAAAATGTTCCTGATTGAATTGATCAAACTCACGGGCCAAATTTAACTCCTGTCCTTTAGTTGGATACACAATCACAAAAAGGTGGCTTTTATTCAGATTCTGTTTAAAGGTAGCGCCTCCCAGTTGTGCCAATTGAAGTGGCAACTCATGAGCGGTCCTTAGTAGTTTTTGTGCATGCTCGTTCAACTCGCTGTCAGGATATTCTTTAATGAATTTCTCGAGCGCAAACCTGTAACTAAACAAATCACTGGTCTGACCGGTGATCATAATACCTAATAGAGTTAAGTTATCGGTAAAGCTATTTTCTGGTATGGTGGCCAAAGAAGTCTCCACTATCACTCTGGCACTATCGTAGTAGTGGCCCTGATAGAGTTCATAAGCCACTTTATACTCTTCTCGCATTTTTTTTGCCTGTGCATCGTATTCTTGCCTGTATTGAGGATTTAACAAAGTTTTGGCATAAGTGGAGTGGGGAAATTCATTCAATAATCGATCCCGACTGACCTGTGCCAAGGGATTATCTAACTCAGAGTAGATGAGGTAAAGTTCGTACAGCACTTCCGGCAAATAGGGGGTTGTGGGATACCGCTCGATTAATGTCTCGAATGTCTGATAAGAATTGACTTTTTCTTTTAGTTGGAAGTTATAAATGTTACCCAAATTGTAGTACGAAACTTCGATCAGGGAATCTGCCACCCGCTTTTGTTCCGCAGTGAACGGTATGGTACTATAATAAGCCTCTTTTTTAGCAGCTCGGATTTCCTCCACACTTTGCTCAGCATCTTCTTCAGACTCTGAATCTACTTGGTCTGGGATAACTTCGTTACTGGTCAAAACCTGGGCATCTTTATTGGATCTTCTCCAATGATCTTCCAGTGGTCGGTTTCCCCAGCGTCTAAGAAACTCAGACTGCCCGGCAGAAACAGCCGAGGTATTATAAAAATACCAAGTTGCTCCTGCCTGTGCGGTTAGAGATTCCGGTTCGTCAAACACACTTCTACCGGCAAATTGGGCTTCTTGTTGCAGTCTTTTCTCCTCTTCCTTTAGCGCCTTTCTTTCCTCTTTGACTATTACAGTATCGATCAGTGCACTAAGTTGCAGACTGTCCATCTCCGATAAAGTTAGCAAACTATCTTGCAAATGGATGGTATTGAGTTGCGCTACGAATTCCTCTAGTATTTGCTGTCTTTCCTGAATGGCCTCATATTCCGGTTCGTCAGGAGGCAATGCCATCATAGTACTGTCGTAATAGGCTTTAGCCTTGGGAAAATCCCGCAGAGTATCGTAATTGATAAGACCCAGCTGTAAGTAGGAATAGGCTTTTTGTCTTTGATTACCAGCGCTGGAAGCAACTGAAGATTCGTAATATTCGATTGCAAGGTCGAGATCACCCTGTTTTAGTTCAAAGCCAGCCATTTCATAGTAAATCTTATCCCTAAACTCTTTGTTCTTGCGATCTCTCAAGATTTTTTGATAGTACCTTCGTACTTTCTTTAAATCATTGCTTCTGGCCAACTCAAAGACCTGGGCCATATTCAGACCGGCATAGAAAGATAATTCATAATCGGGATTGCTTTTTACACATTTAAGGTAGTAGTTGTAGGCTTCGGAACCGAAACCCAACTCCTGATAAGCCTGGCCAATTATAAAATTGATTTTGGCGCTTCCCTCACTCAATGACATTAAAGGAACTGCTTCCACCAGGTTCATTACCATGTTATTGAGATCTTCTCTTCTCTGGTACATATAAGCTCTGGTGAGATAGAGGTTTTGCTGATTTTGCTTGCTCAGTTCTTCTTTCTTCAGAAAATCAGAAACCGCTATGGCATTATTCATTTCGCCGTAATCGACATAGGTCCTCATCAAGGTGATCAAACCATCGTGTACCGCATCGTCGTCTTCGCTGGTGCTCTTCACATATTTGAAGGTTTGAATAGCTTCTTCATAATTACCTTGTAGGTGCTTCACTTTGCCGATCAGCACATAGCTGTCATCCACCCAATCACTGTTCTTGTGAAATTGTATGGCAAGCGCTGCTTTTTTGATGGCATCTTCAAGCTTTTCCTGGTTAGACGATACCACGGTAGTGTCGATTGGTGTAAAAACGTCTAAAATACGATTATAATTGGGCTGGAAACTGGTCTCAACCGCATCCTGCACTTCAGTAAACCGTTGATTGGCGTAAAAGTAAGCGTTATAGTGCGCAGTGATATTATGGTAGGTTTTACTAACCAAGGTGGTCTTTTCAGAGGAACACCCTGAAGCCAACCATATTACAATCCAAAATACAGGGTTATAAAGATGTCTTTTAGTAATCAAAGCGACCGCTAACAGTATGATTTAGCAACGTAAAAAATGCTTATTTAATACAAAATTACTTGGTCAAAATTGCTAGGTTATATATAATTTTGTTTGAATCAATCCCCAGGACTTTTGAGTGCCAAGTCGAAATTAGCCCATAAGTTATTCAACAGGTATCTTCTGATCATCAGGAATGAGGAAAATTTCGCTGAAAAAAGCACCTTCAGTTTCACCTATGCAAAGTTAATAGTTTTTATTCTAACTCTGATGATGGTGTTTATGGTTATTAGCCTGTTCCTGGTAAAGACATTATTGGCACAATGGTTTGATCCTGAACACGCTGAGTTAGAAGCTAACAAAAGACTTATTATGTTGTCATCTGCCGTGGATAGTCTGGCTTATGAGATGGACATGAAAGATCAGTTCATCGACAACCTCACCATGATCATCAAAGGTGATGATACCGTTAGTCGGAATGATGATAATGATGTACAACGGCTAAGTACCTTGAATACCGAAATCGATCTGGATAATCTACCACCAATTGATTCTCAGTTTCGAAAGGAATTTGAGCAGGGAGATATTCTATTGGACCTGGAGACTAGCAGTTCAGGTGAACTGCAGGATTTCTTTCTGTTTTCCCCATTATCAGGAATAGTACTGTCGCCCTATAGCGTTAAAACTGAACACTACGGGGTAGATGTTGTCTCTAAAAAGAATGAACCAGTAAAATGCGTTGCGGACGGTACCGTTATCTTCTCAGATTGGACTCAGGAGTCGGGTTATGTAATATCTGTACAACACAAAGGCAATCTGATTTCTGTTTACAAACACAATTCAGCATTGTTAAAAAAAGTTGGTAATTTTGTTAACGCTGGCGATATCATCTCCATCATTGGCAACACCGGTGAATTGACATCGGGACCTCATTTGCATTTCGAGTTATGGTATAACGGCAATCCGGTAAACCCCGAGGAGTTTGTTTCATTTTAGACCAAGTCCTTATGTTTAGAAAAGAAGAAAAAATTACCAATGAAGCTCAAAGTATCAACAGTAATATTATCAGTCGGGGTACCATCATGGAGGGCAACATCAAGACGCCGGGAAATCTTAGAATCGAGGGGCGGGTAATTGGAAATCTGATTACAAAGAGTAAGGCAGCGCTTGCTCAATCATCATATGTCGATGGGAATATTTTGGCAAGGAATGCAGAAATTGCAGGCGAGGTAAAGGGAAAGGTCGAGGTGTCAGAAATGCTGGTTTTAAAGCCAACTTGCATCATCCATGGGGATATTAACACCAATAAGCTCATTGTAGAATCTGGGGCCACCTTTAATGGTGGGTGCAAAATGGGAGCTCAAATCTCTGAGATCAAACTGGATGTGACGAAACCTCAGGTGGCTGATGAGAAACCTGTTCCATTAAAGGAACTGCAGAATGTCGAAGCAAACCAACCACAACAAGGCTACAAACCCGCTTAAACAATACGCTAAATACTCCGGTATTGCTTTCCAAATGATGGCCGTAATGGCATTGTCTGCTTGGTTTGGTTGGAAACTGGATCAAAAACTAACCTTACAATTCCCTATCTTCACCCTGTTATTTATTATTTCGGCGCTTGTCCTATTGCTTTACAAACTTATTAGATCCCTTTCCAATTGAGATCCTCAGTTAGTGATTTCTTCAAGGCCTTGATCGCCTTAACTGCTCTGCTTGCGGTACTGGTGCTTTTAGTGGCTTTTTGGTACCCCAATCAGGTCAATAGCACCCTTTTCCTGGTAATGATCCTGTTTTTAGGGGTGATAACATCCGCGGTGCACCTGCTTTTATTAAAAGTGAGTGAAGACAGGCCCCAAAAGTTCGTGAGAGTATTTATGATTGCTACCATGCTGAAGCTGCTGGTTTACCTGATCTTTATCTTGGTTGGCGCTTATTTATTTCGGGAGTATGCTGCTGCAATACTGATTGGATTTCTGGTTTTGTATCTCTGTTTTACTGCCCTTGAAGTGTTTTTTTTACGCCGGCATCTAGATTCACAATAATAACAATCCAATTGTTTTTTGTTTGACATTTAATGTCTATTTTTGCCCTCCGAAAAACTGATGTAACCTGCAGATTAGTAGAAATAATGCGAAAAATGCTGGGTGTTCAACGCCAACTAATTAAGTGCATCTCATTGATAATCTTCACCTTCGGGCTTTCGACATCCGCGATAAGTGCTGCAGCGGACCCGGAAGAGGGAACTGAAGAGTTAAATGTTGGTGAATTAATTTTTGAACACGTTTTAGATGCCCATGATTGGCATATTTTGACCTGGAACGGTCATCACATTTCCATTCCTTTACCGGTAATCTTATATAGTCCTGATAAAGGTCTGGACATTTTTATGTCAAGTAAGTTTCATCATGGTCATTCCAGCTATCAGGGTTACAAACTTGAGCATGGGCATATCATATCAGAGGATGGTTCAGAGTTTTACGATTTATCGATAACCAAAACAGTGGCTGCCATCTTTATCAGCATTATTTTATTGTGCTGGATCTTTATCAGCGCAGGTAAAGCATACAGTAAAAATTCGGATAAAGCGCCTAAAGGTGTTCAATCAGTAATTG
>JANQPK010000381.1 GCA_028289505.1 Cyclobacteriaceae bacterium | reverse complement strand
AGGAAATCCTGACTATAAAATCTGATGATGTAATCGGAAGAGCCAAGGCATACGAATGCATTGTGAAGGGTGAAAACATGGCAAAGCCAAATATCCCTGAATCATTCAATGTATTGATACATGAACTGAGGGGATTAGCCCTTGAAATAACTTTAGATTAATAAACCTCCTGATCTTTAAAAATATTTGATCATTTATTATGGCATTTAGAAAAAGCAAAAAGTTCAACAATGACTTTACCAAGGTTACCATTAGCCTTGCTTCACCGGAATCTATTTTGGAGAGTTCTCATGGAGAAGTTACCCAGCCAGAAACCATAAATTATCGGACTTATAAGCCGGAGATGGGTGGACTATTCTGCGAACGAATCTTCGGACCGGTTAAGGATTGGGAATGTCATTGCGGTAAATACAAGCGGATACGCTACAAAGGTATCATTTGTGACCGTTGTGGTGTTGAGGTTACTGAAAAGAAGGTTCGTAGGGAAAGAATGGGTCATATTGAATTGGTGGTACCGGTGGCGCATATCTGGTATTTCAGATCATTGCCTAACAAGATAGGATACTTGCTGGGATTACCTACCAAGAAATTGGACCAGATAATATACTACGAGCGGTACGTGGTAATCCAAGCTGGCGTAAAAGCTGAGGATGGTATCAATTATCTGGATTTCCTAACTGAAGATGAGTATCTGGATATCATCGATAAGATGCCACGAGAAAATCAGATGTTGGACGATGATGATCCCAATAAATTTATAGCCAAAATGGGGGCTGAAGCGCTGGAGATGATCCTTGCCCGCATCGATCTGGATACCTTATCATACGACTTGAGGCATCAGGCGGCTACGGATACTTCACAGCAGCGCAAGGCGGAGGCCTTGAAAAGATTGAAAGTAGTGGAGGCTTTCAGAGACGCGCGAAGTAGAATTGAGAATAGACCAGAGTGGATGGTAATTAAAATGGTACCGGTTATTCCACCCGAGTTGCGTCCTTTGGTTCCTTTGGATGGTGGCCGTTTTGCAACCTCTGACCTCAATGATCTATACCGTAGAGTTATCATCAGAAACAACAGGTTGAAGCGCCTGATCGATATTAAGGCTCCTGAAGTAATCCTTCGAAATGAAAAGCGAATGCTGCAGGAAGCAGTAGACTCACTGTTCGACAACTCACGTAAAGTGAACGCAGTTAGATCTGACGGGAACCGGGCTTTGAAATCTTTGAGTGACATGCTTAAAGGAAAGCAGGGCCGATTCCGACAGAATTTGCTGGGTAAAAGGGTGGACTATTCCGGTCGATCTGTTATCGTAGTGGGTCCTGAATTAAAACTGCACGAATGCGGGCTACCAAAAGATATGGCGGCAGAGTTATTCAAACCATTTATCATTCGAAAACTTATAGAGCGGGGTATTGTAAAAACCGTTAAGTCGGCCAAGAAAATCGTGGACCGTAAGGATCCGGTGGTTTGGGATATATTAGAAAACGTACTGAAAGGGCACCCGGTATTGCTGAATAGGGCCCCAACTCTGCACAGATTGGGTATTCAAGCATTCCAGCCAAAATTAATTGAGGGAAAAGCCATACAGCTCCATCCATTGGTTTGTACCGCATTCAATGCTGATTTTGACGGTGACCAAATGGCTGTACACGTTCCATTGGGTCATGAGGCCATTCTGGAGGCATCACTTCTGATGTTGTCTTCTCACAATATCCTGAATCCAGCTAATGGAGCACCTATCACCGTGCCATCACAAGACATGGTGCTGGGGCTTTACTATGTAACCAAAGGTCGCAAGAGTACTGAGGATCACAAGATTCTAGGTGAAGGAATGATCTTCTATCATCCGAAGGAGGTTATCATTGCTATCAATGAAGGTCGCTTGTCTAAGCATGCCCATATTAAAGTTAGGGCAAATATCCGCACTTCTGAGGGTGAACTCAAATCAGAGTTAATTGAAACCGTTGCGGGAAGAGTAATCTTCAATCAATTTGTACCTGATGAGGTAGGTTTTGTGAATGAGCTGTTAACCAAAAAGAAATTACAGCAGATCATTTCCCAGGTTCATAAAGTATCTGGAATGTCCAGAACAGCACAGTTCCTTGACGATATCAAAGAACTTGGTTTCCAATCGGCTTACAAAGGAGGATTGTCTATGGGGCTTGATGATGTCAAGGTTCCTGAAGAGAAGGATAAACTGGTTGAGCAAGCCAAGGAGGAAGTTGATGCGGTATGGAATAACTACCTGATGGGCTTGATCACTGATAATGAAAGATACAATCAGGTTATCGATATCTGGACCAGGATCAACTCACAGTTGACCTACACTTT
This sequence comes from Cyclobacteriaceae bacterium, assembly GCA_028289505.1. Classification (GTDB taxonomy): domain Bacteria; phylum Bacteroidota; class Bacteroidia; order Cytophagales; family Cyclobacteriaceae; genus SZUA-3. Next base: position 5,332 of record JANQPK010000381.1, on the reverse strand, counting down.
GATGAACCAACTTCAAGAAGATCAACAAGGTTTTAATTCGATCTATATGATGATGCACTCAGGAGCACGAGGGTCTCGAGAGCAGATCAGACAGCTAGGTGGAATGAGGGGGCTGATGGCTAAACCTCAGAAAAGCTTACTGGGATCGGTCGGTGAAATCATTGAAAACCCCATCCTATCCAACTTTAAAGAGGGATTGGATGTGATTGAGTACTTTATTTCCACTCACGGCGCTCGAAAGGGATTGGCCGATACCGCCTTGAAAACAGCTGACGCAGGTTATCTGACCAGACGATTGGTTGATGTAGCCCAGGATGTAGTAGTGAATGAGGTAGATTGTGGTACCCTGAGAGGATTAGCAGTATCTGCTTTGAAGGATAACGAGGATGTGGTAGAACCACTGAGTGAGCGGATCCTGGGCAGGGTTTCAGTACATGATATTTACGATCCGATTTCAGAAGAACTGATATTAAGTGCTGGGGATGAGATTACAGAAGAACTAGCCGCGCAAATAGAAGAAACTAGTATTGAAGAAGTGGAAATCAGATCGGTACTCACCTGTGAAACCAAGCGCGGTGTTTGCGCCAAATGCTATGGTCGAAATCTGGCTACCGGAGCCATGGTTCAAATCGGAGAGGCTGTTGGTGTAATTGCAGCCCAGTCTATCGGTGAACCAGGTACACAGCTTACCTTAAGAACTTTCCACGTGGGTGGAACCGCTTCCAACATTGCCATCGATGCTAAGATAGTGGCCAAATTCGCAGGAAAGATAGAATTCGAGGAGCTGCGTTCTGTAAAAACCACTAACAACGATGATGAAAAAGTGGAGGTGGTAATGGGAAGATCCGGTGAGATTAAAATCATGGATGAGAAGTCCAATAAGGTATTGATGAGCAATCACGTTCCATACGGAGCCTTCTTGAGCGTTAAGAATGGAGCCAAAGTGGAAAAAGGTGATCAGTTGTGCTATTGGGATCCTTACAATGCGGTGATCCTCTCTGAGATGGACGGTAAGATCGGTTTTGATGCCATTGAAGAGGGTATTACCTTCCGTGAGGTCTCTGACGAGCAAACTGGCCACCGTGAGAAGGTAATTGTAGATAGTAAAGACAAGTCTAAAAATCCAGCGATTATCGTCAACCCTTCCAAAGGAGATAGTAAGAGTTACAACATTCCGGTTGGCGCTCACCTGGCGGTAGAAGATGGTTCGAGTATCAAGTCTGGTCAAATTCTGGCCAAGATTCCTAGAACCATGGGTAAATCAAGAGATATTACCGGTGGGCTTCCTAGAGTTACAGAATTATTTGAAGCACGTAACCCTTCCAACCCAGCAGTGGTAAGTGAGATAGATGGTGTAGTAACATATGGAGGCATCAAACGCGGTAATAGGGAGATCTTTATCGAATCCAAAGATGGTATCAAGAAGCGCTATTTGGTTCCATTGAGCAAACACATATTGGTTCAGGATAACGATTTTGTTAAAGCGGGATATGCGCTTTCAGACGGAGCGATTACGCCCTCAGACATATTGTCTATAAAAGGTCCCACTGCGGTCCAGGAATACCTGGTGAATGAAATTCAGGAAGTATACCGACTGCAAGGAGTGAAGATCAACGACAAACATATTGAGACCATTGTGAAGCAGATGATGCAGAAGGTGGAAATAATTGATGCCGGTGATACCAGCTTCCTGCCAAAACAGATCGTGGACAAGTTTTACTTCAGGGAGGAGAATGACTCTATCTTGGATAAGAAGGTAGTCCTAGATCCAGGTGAGTCGGAAAACCTGAAGGCTGGTCAAATCATCACTTCTCGCATTTTGCGCGATGAGAACAGCAGTCTTAAACGGCGGGACATGAAACCGGTGGAAGTACGCGATGCGCAAGCGGCAGTTTCCAAGCCTACTCTGCAGGGAATTACTCAGGCTTCACTGGGAACTGAAAGCTTTATTTCAGCAGCATCATTCCAGGAGACCACTAAAGTACTGAGCGAGGCCAGTATAAGAGGCAAGGCGGATATGCTGCGGGGATTGAAAGAAAACGTTATCGTTGGACATTTGATCCCAGCCGGTACAGGTCGTCGCGAATACCAGAACCTGATCGTTGGATCTCAGGAAGAATACGATGCTTTGATTTCTTCTCAAAGAGAATTCGAGGAGAAAACAGAGATAGAAACTACAAGCTAAAGCAGTATGTCGGAAGAGCAGAAACAGTCCGGGCAGAATCAGATCAATATAGAACTATCGGAAGATGTGGCTGAGGGAATCTATGCCAACCTGGCTATGATCGCACATTCCAACAGTGAGTTCGTAATTGATTTTATTCGTTTAATGCCGGGAGTGCCAAAGGCTAAGGTAAAGTCCAGGATCGTAATTACACCTGAACATGCTAAACGATTGCTGAAAGCTCTTAAGGATAATATTGAGAAATATGAGGGAACTTTCGGGGCCATCAAACAATCAGAAGATGCCCCTAAGTTCCCCATCAACTTCGGTGGAACCGTAGGCGAGGCATAACCACGCAAACCCCCGGTTTTTATTTGCTGGTATAGTTTGGATAGTTGTTCTAATTAACTAATTTTGCATTCCAAAATTTCTAGGAAAAGCAAAAAATTAGATGCCTACTATACAACAATTAGTGAGAAAGGGGAGGAAGAAACTGACCTCAAAATCGAAATCACCGGCTCTGGATTCCTGTCCACAGCGTCGCGGTGTTTGCACCAGGGTTTACACCACCACTCCAAAGAAACCTAACTCTGCCATGCGAAAAGTGGCCCGTGTGCGACTTACCAATGGCAAAGAGGTGAATGCTTACATCCCAGGTGAAGGTCATAATTTGCAGGAGCACTCCATTGTATTGATTAGAGGCGGAAGGGTAAAAGATCTTCCGGGTGTCAGATACCATATAATAAGAGGCGCACTGGACACCGCAGGTGTAAATGGTCGTTTACAACGCAGGTCCAAATACGGGGCAAAGAGGCCCAAAAAATAGAGTCAGATGAGAAAGTCCAAACCTAAAAAGAGATACGTATTACCAGATCCAAAATATAAGGATGAGTTGGTAACTAAATTTGTGAACTACCTGATGGTAGATGGTAAGAAGTCTTTGGCATATAGTATTTTTTACGATGCCATTGATCTGGTGGAAAACAGGACCAAGGAAAACGGTCTGGAGACCTGGAAAAAAGCTTTGAATAATGTGATGCCTGCAGTGGAGGTGAAAAGCCGCCGGGTAGGTGGAGCTACTTTTCAAGTACCGTTGGAGGTACGACCCAACAGAAAGATTTCATTGGGAATAAAATGGTTGATCCGATACTCCAGAGGTAGGGGAGAGAAAACTATGAAGGAACGTTTGGCTGCAGAGATCATAGCGGCTAGTAAAGGTGAGGGTTCTGCTATCAAGAAGAAGGATGATACTCACCGGATGGCAGAGGCCAATAAGGCATTTTCACATTTTAGGTTTTAGCATTACCCAAGAGCATGGCAAAGGATTTAAAATATTTGAGGAATATCGGGATCATGGCACATATCGATGCCGGTAAAACCACCACCACCGAAAGAATTCTATACTATACCGGTATTAGCCATAAAATAGGAGAGGTGCATGATGGTGCGGCCACCATGGATTGGATGGAACAGGAGCAGGAAAGGGGAATCACCATTACCAGTGCGGCCACTACAACTTTTTGGAATTATCCTACCTCTCAGGGACAGCCTGTAGACAGTACCAAAGAATACCGTGTAAATATTATCGATACACCAGGACATGTTGACTTCACAGTTGAGGTTGAACGATCGTTGAGAGTTTTGGATGGAGCAGTTGCTCTATTCTGCGCGGTTTCCGGGGTAGAACCTCAATCAGAAACGGTTTGGAGGCAGGCTGATAAATATCGTGTACCCAGAATCTGTTTTGTAAATAAAATGGACCGCTCTGGTGCTGATTTCTTTAATGTGGTGACCGAAATCAAGGAGAAGTTGGGTGCCAATCCTGTACCCTTGCAGGTACCAATCGGAGCCGAGGAAAATTTTGTTGGAGTGGTGGACCTGATAACCAATCAGGCAATTGTATGGAATGAAGAGGACCGTGGGATGACTTACGAAATTGTAGACATTCCTGAAGACCTAAAGGATACTGTAGATGAATGGCGTCAGAAGCTGGTTGAGAGTGTTGCAGAGTACGATGATGTGTTGTTAGAGAAATTCTTTGAAGATCCCGATTCGATTACCAAAGAGGAGATGATGGAAGCGATCAGGAAAGCAGTGATTGATATGTCTTTTTCTCCGGTACTTTGCGGATCAGCATTCAAGAATAAAGGAGTACAGGCAGTACTGGATGCTGTTTGTGCTTATCTTCCTTCACCGATGGATCTACCTCCGGTTGAAGGAACCAATCCGGACACTGATGAGGCTGTCATCCGAGAAGCCAATGTCAATGAGCCCTTCTCTGCTTTAGCATTCAAAATTGCCACTGACCCATTTGTAGGAAGGCTGTGTTTCTTCAGGGTTTACTCAGGAAAGCTGGATGCGGGAAGTCATGTGCTAAACATGAGAACAGGGAAAAAAGAACGGATCTCGAGACTCATGCAAATGCATTCCAATAAGCAGAACCCTATTAGTGTTGTAGAAGCTGGAGACATTTGTGCTGGTGTTGGATTTAAAGACATTAAAACTGGCGATACGCTGGTGGCAGAGAAATCACCGGTAATCCTTGAATCAATGTCATTCCCCGATCCCGTGATTGGATATGCCATTGAACCAAAGGCACAGGCTGATGTTGATAAACTGGGAGTAGCGATCTCTAAACTTGTAGAGGAAGATCCCACCCTGAACGTGCAGACCGATCAAGAGACTGGTCAAACCGTGCTGAGAGGAATGGGGGAATTGCACCTGGAAATAATTATCGATCGACTCAAGCGTGAATTTAAAGTAGAGATCAATCAGGGTGCGCCACAGGTAGCCTACAAAGAGAGTCTTACCAAACTGGTGGAACACCGTGAAGTTTACAAGAAGCAAACCGGTGGACGCGGTAAATTCGCGGATATCGTTTTCAATCTAGGTCCCAGAGAAGATGAGAAAGCGGGCTTGGAATTTGACAATAAGATTGTAGGAGGAGTAATTCCCAAGGAATACATTCCCAGTGTACAGAAGGGATTTGAACAGGCTATGAAAAATGGACCTCTTGCAGGCTATCCAGTGGAGGCCATGTATGTAAAGCTTTTCCATGGTTCTTTCCACGATGTAGATTCGGACAGCCTGTCATTCGAGCTGGCAGGTAGGTTAGGGTTTAAAGAAGCTGCTAAGAAAGCGGCACCTCAACTCCTGGAACCGATCATG
>JANQPK010000366.1 GCA_028289505.1 Cyclobacteriaceae bacterium | reverse complement strand
AACAAATAGACTCCACCAACGCCCGGAAAATCTCAGGGGCTTTGGTGCCCAAGTTCAAGTTTGCTATAGCTGCTTTCAGTGACTGGTCAGCATCTGGGGTACGCCTTCCATTTATCCAGTCCAAAGCCACCGGAAGGCTGAAATCCAGCGGAATCTGTGCGGCTTGGGATGATAACTCAGCCAGTAAATTGTCCTTCATAAGCTCAATCTGCTGCTGAGAAAGTTGACCCTCTAGCAAATGATCCAAAGGCCAGCTTAACACATCTCTAAACCAAGCTAAAACATCTCCAAAGGCAGATTGCCCGGCCTCTAAGCCAACCATACCTGGAACCACCGACCCATCTACCTGTCCGCAAATCCCTTTTACGGTATGATCACCGATGGTCTGCTGATTAGAAACAATAATATCGCAAGTTGAGGTACCCATAACCCGAACCAAAGTGCCTTCTTCTACCTGGGCGCCAACCGCTCCGGCATGAGCGTCCATAGTGCCCACGGTCACCACCACTTCTTTGGTCAAGCCCAGTTTTGCTGCCCATTCATCAGATAAATGACCAGCCACTTGATCCGAGGTAAAAGTATCTGTGTATAAGTTCTTTTTTATTTCAACCAAACCAGGGTCCAGTTTTTCCAAAAATCCATCCTCGGGCAACCCTCCCCAACTCTTATGCCACATGGCTTTATGCCCGGCAGCGCAACGACTTCTTTTAAAGCTTTTTAGATCTACACCACCAGTAGCCATATACGACATCAGATCACAGTGTTCCATCCAGGACCAAGCTGCTTGTCTGATTTCTTGGTCATTCCTGATAACATGAAGAATCTTAGCCCAGAACCATTCTGATGAATATATACCACCCTCATATTTGGTAAAGTCCTGACCACCCCAACTTCGGGCCAGCTGGTTAATTTCATCTGCCTCAGCGATGGCGGTGTGGTCTTTCCAAAGCACCATCATAGCATTTGGATTCTCCTGAAATTCAGGCTTCAGACATAGTGGTGTACCCAACTGATCCACTGGAATTGGGGAAGAACCAGTAGTATCAAAACACAGTCCTCGAATTAATTCAGGCTTTACCCCAGACTCTTTCAAAACCGCACCTATAGTAAGTTCCATCCCTTCCACATGATCACGGACATGCTGTCGGAACTGGGACTTTGCTGGATCACAATACAAACCTTGTTTCCATCGGGGATACCAAGACACATTGGTAGCCACGGTTTCTCCATTGGCGGCATCAACCAATACTGCCCTTACGGAGTCGGTACCATAGTCTAAACCGATTACATAGTTTGATCGCATTTATGTATATATTCCTGATTGAAAAAGGTAACTAAATCGGTGGCATAAAAGCAAGAAATAAAATGGATTTGGATTATCAATGGTATGAAATTGCGCTACTGTTGGCCGCTGGAGTGGCTGCAGGAGTAGTAAACACTTTGGCCGGAAGCGGCACCGTATTCACTTTCGGTGCTATGCTATTTTTTGATATACCGATTACCCTGGCCAATACCACCAACCGCGTTGGTGTATTCTTCCAAAATATTTTTGGGATTGCTTCATTCTTGCGCTATGGTACTTATTCCATAGAATTCAGGAGGCTTCTAAAATACCTGGTCCCTAGTTTGGTGGGTGCTGCTGCAGGAGCAGTAATGGCGGTAAATTCCTCGCAGCTGCTGTTGGATATTGTTGCAGGGGTAGTGATGGGTCTACTGGCTCTGGATATGATTTTCAACCTGAGTCGCCGGTTCCTGCTAAAATCGGGAGATAACAAAACCCAGGAATGGATTAAGCCCTTGGTGCTGTTGGTAATTGGTTTCTATGGAGGTTATATACAAATTGGTATTGGGCTTTTGTTGCTGGCTTTCTTATTTAGGTTTGATACCGAATCCCTTAACGAAGCTAACTTATTAAAACTGTTGATCGTGCTGGCCTATACCGTACCCACCACCATCTATTTTATCGCGATCGGGCAGATCTTATGGGCTCCGGCGTTGTTGCTGTCTGCTGGACAAATGGTAGGTGCCTTTGCCGCAGGATTTTTTGCTCACGCTTCCAGCTCAGCTGATAAGTACATAAAGGGATTATTGTTGATTATGACCTTAGTAACCCTGGTGAAAATCCTTTTCTTCTGAGTCCCTTATTGCCTGGTTAAAATAAAATCCAACTGCCTTTCTCCCGGTTTATCTGCGGGAACTATTACCCAGCCAGATTCAGATCCAACTATCGGCGCCACACTCAGGGAATGTGATTTGAGATAATCACTATCTAACAAAGACAGGTCCGGAAAATAGATCACAGTGCTGGCCTTGGATGCCCCTTCGGTCCAGCTAACCGAAAATCTCTGTGATTCATGGTGGTAACGGTAGTACTCCAATGCACCATTTACATATGCTGGATAAGGCCGGTAAAGCGCCTGCTTAAAATACTCCTGGTTTTCAACCCCGTGGTAATAGGACCAATAAGCATTACCAAACAAGTATTGCTCAATCAGGGATACCGCGTGTTGGGCTACCGGTACAATACTAACATCGTGGTTGTAATATGCACCCCACTCCCCTAGCCATGCCGGCATATTCAGTTGCTCAGCCTTTTGATTGATCCGGTCGTAGATAAAGGCCACCCTTTTCCATTCAGAACTTGCCGCGTCTTTGGTATCGGTAACCAGATCATAGGCATGGGGTGCATAAGCTACCTTGGGATCGGGCTCACCATCAGCCAAACTAACCCTCTCGATACCACTGCTTACTCCGATATTACTGTAGTAACTGTGTTCCAGAAAAATCACCTTATTGGTATCCACTTCCCTGATGGCATTACTTATTTTCTGGTACATGGGCATCAATCGCTGCTTATCAAAATCCAGATTAAAGTCCTGAACCGCATTTACCAATTGCGAATAATTCTCTTTACTATTAAGATACTCCAAGGCAGCGGCACGATTTTCCTCACTCCAGGCCGAGGCAACTTGCTCCTCAGTCAAAACCTCACCGGTCAACTGGTAAACCAGAGCGCCATAAGCCGCCATAAACTGAGCTATTCCTTGCAAGGCTGATGAACCGGGAAAGGGCTCGTTCATAATATCGTATCCTATCACTGCGGGATTATTGCGGTACCTGGAAGCGATGTGTTTCCAAAGGTTGGCGTAGTGATCCTGAACACCAATTCCATCTGGTGCGGCTTTGTTTTCCCAGAAATTGTCAAATGAGGATTGTACTGCCTGGCTGATCATATAGGCATCACTCCAAATCTCACCTGCCTGGTGCGGCTTATCTTCATCTAAGGTAGCCCAGTCCGGCGCCCCATCGCTGTATTTCACACTAAAGAGGTCCTGATGCATATCGAGCACCACAAAAATACCATGGTCTGCTGCCCACTTGATACGCTTATCAATTTCCAATAGATACTCTTCATTGAAAACTCCGGACTCAGGTTCTAAACCGTCCCAAATGATAATAAACCTGATGCAGTTAAATCCCCAGGACCTCAGGTCGGCGTAAAACTCCGGGCCTGCTTCAAACAGGTAATTGTCCTCCTTAGACTTATTAACCACATTGATTCCGTTCAGAATTACTTGCCTGCCCATATGGTCAACGAACTTTTTTCCTTCAACAGTAATATAATTGGGTGTCTCCAAGGATGTTTCTGTTGGTTGGTTTTCTACGCAGGCATGAAGACTGATCCATATACAAGCAATCAGCAAAAGCCTTAGGTATGTACTAAGCATGGGTATTAGTTAGAAATAGAGGTAAATACTAACATGGGAATATCTGCTCTTTCGATCATTTTCTTGGTTAGGCTTTCATTGACCAACTGCTCCCAAAAATTGCGCTTAGCACTGGCTAATGCCAGTACATGAGGCCGCTTTTCCTCTATTAAATCCAATATCCCCTGTGTTACTTTTTGATGTGACAGTAAAGTAGAGGTTACATCAATCCCAGGATCAGCCTGTTCCAGACGTTCTTTAAGTTGGTTGAGCTGGTCTTGTTGCGGTGCCTCAAGAACGTCAGTGGTTGTCACATGCACAATGTCAACCGTGGCCGAACCGCTCTCCACCAGTTCTAATAGAAATAGCAGGTTTTGAAGGTCACCAGGCATAAAATTGGTAGCATAGGTAAACTGTTCAAACTGCTGGTACTGGGCTTTTTGGGGTATCACCAATACCGGACAACTGGAACCACTGGTGACTTTGAAAGCCAGACTCCCCATAAGTGTATTACCAAGGTCATTATTGCCAACAGTACCCATCACAATTAGATCAGGTTTTAACTCAGCAATGTAATCAGACAAGGCTGGTGCTAAAGCCCCTTGTACAATCTTAACACTACTCTCCAGATCTTGTTCACCCAGAATACTGGTGACCTCGGTCAAGTGTACATCAAGTTTTTTCTTCTCCTCCTCTAACTTCTCGAAAATATTGAGGGCGGTTTTTTCAGACATTCCCATGGCTGGACTACCTATGCCATGTGCTACCTTCACATGGGCCTCCATCTGCTTGGCTATTGGAATCAAGAATTGCAAGGCATGCTGCGCACACTTTGAAAAATCTGTCAAGAAAAGTATGGTCCGTGACATAGATACCTCACGGATTTAGTAAGATCTTAACCGCCTGTTTTCTCCACATTAAATCGAAAGCCTGGTACCAGTCAACCAAAGGCAATCTATGAGTGATGACATCACTGAGATCCACTGCTTTTTGACCTAGGATATTCATGGCACGACGCCAGGTTTGCTTGGTATAGCCCACCGAACCGTGGATCCTAAGCTGTCTGAATGCCACCAAATCCCAGGGTACCGTTAGATCTTTTCCAAAGTGACCCACTTGTACATACTGCCCCAACGGCTTTAGCGCATTCATACAATTGACTACCGATGCCTCTGCACCAGCACATTCGATAGCCAACGCCACCCCTTTCCCATCTGTCTCTGTTTCAACTGCCTGCTGGATATCATCTTTACCGGCAACATAGACGGAGTCAGCACCATATTTCTTGGCCATTTCAAGTCTCATGGTGTCTTCCTCAGTACCCACCACTATAACCTTTAACCCATGGGCAGCCAGCATCTTCATACATAACAGGCCAATAGGTCCAGGTCCTGACAACAATACCGTATCCCCTATTTTGTGGTCCGCAATCTCTTCTACCACATGTACTGCCACTGCAAAGGGCTCCACTAAAGCTGCAGTTTCCAATGTAACGTCCTTAGGAATGGCAAACAACTGGTCCGGTCTCACACAGGTGTACCTAGTAAAAGCGCCATTCACCCCATGGCCCATACCACGGCGGCCCTTGCTAAACATGAACTCTCCCATCTCAACATATTCACAATTCTCACCCACCACCGCAGTAGCACCCAGCACACTGAAAGTATCATCCAGTTTTACATCTTTCACATTCTTACCCACCTCCACGATTCGGCCGCTAAATTCATGTCCCAAAATCACCGGAGGGAAATTGCGAAAGGTGTCGCTGTAAACGTGAAGGTCAGTACCGCAGACTCCGCAATGGGCCACTTCCAGGATCACTCTGTCGTCCGTACATTGGGGCTCCGGCATGTCACGCAGCTCCACATGGCCTTTGCCTTTTTGATATTTCACCACTGCTTTCATAAAGTTGTTTTTAGGTTTTTGATTTCACCCTGTCCAAAATGACAGTGGCTGCCTCCACTATGTTAACCGCCCGTAGGCCATATTTGTCAAACAGATCGGGTGCCATTCCAGATTCTCCAAAAACATCCTGGACACCCACTCTTTGTACCGGACAGGGATGGGTTTCGGCTACTACTCCGGCTACAGCCTCCCCCAAACCTCCGATTATGGAATGTTCCTCCACGGTGACAATGCCGCTAGTTTCTCGAGCTGCTGCAATCACCGCCTGTCGGTCTAAGGGCTTTACGGTATGCATATGGATGAGTCTGGTAGATATCCCGTTTGCAGTCAACAGTTCCCAGGCCTTTAGGGCTTCAGAGATCATGATACCAGTACTAATAATACTGATGTCCCCACCCTGATGTAGTATTTTAGCTTTACCCACTTCAAAAGAACCGTGGATCTCCGGCACTACAGGGTATTTATCACGGCCTAATCTCAGATACACCGGACCCTTCATGTAAGCAGCAGCTTTAGTGGCTAGTTTGGCTTCTTCATAGTCACCCGGTACTAACAGGGTCATATTGGGAAATACCCGCACGATAGCCATATCCTCGTTGGCCTGATGAGAGGCACCATCACCACCGACACTGAGTCCGCAATGGGTGATACCCAGTTTTACATTCACCTTGGGATAGGCAATACCATTGCGCAGCTGGTCACCGGCTCGGCAGGTAGCAAAAACTCCAAAAGTACTGGCAAAGGGGATCTTACCCTCCAGAGACATACCAGCGGCAACCGCTAGCATATTTTGTTCTTGCACACCGCAATTGAAAAATCGATCCGGGTATTTTTCCTGGAACTGCAAGGTTAGGGTGGCTTTTCCTACGTCGGCATCCAATACCACCAGCTCAGGCAGTTCTGCTCCCAGCTCAATTAGGGCATCAGCATATCCCTGTCTGGTCTGTTTAAGTTCCATTAGCTAATTCTGTTAAGGCACGATCGGCATCCGCTTCTGAGGGAACACCGCCATGCCAACCTACCGCATTTTCCATAAAAGATACCCCTTTACCCTTGATGGTATTGGCAATAATCATACTTGGTCGATCATCCTGATACGCCTGATGCACGGTGTTGGCGATTTGTTCAATGTTGTGGCCATCAATTTCGTAGGTGGTCCAGCCAAATGCTTCCCACTTTGGTTTTAGGGGATCAAGTGGCATAATGTCTTCCGAATTGCCATCCGTCTGCAGATAGTTCCGATCCACAAAGCCAATCACATTATTGAGGTTATATTTGTTAGCGAACATAGCCCCTTCCCAAATCTCCCCTTCCTGGATCTCGCCATCACCACAAATCACAAAATATCGGTGATTAGCTCCGTTCAACTTGGCCACTAACGCCATCCCCAGTGCAGTAGAAAAGCCTATTCCCAGAGCCCCTGTGGTGGCTTCCACCCCGGGAGTCTTTGGTTGATAGGGATGTCCCTGCAGGTGGGATCCTGGCCGTCGAAAGGTCCACAGATCTTCCTCAGGGAAATAGCCAAGGTCGGCCAAAACCGCATAAAGCACTGGAGTACAATGCCCTTTGGACAGGATGAAGCGATCACGTGCTTCCCAGGCTGGGTCGTCAGCACGGTGGTTCATCAGGTGATAATACAGGGTAACCAACAATTCGGTAGCACCCAAACTGCCGCCGATATGTCCGGACTGAACCCGGTACACCATTTTAATGATCTGTTGTCGAATAAAGTTGCACTTTTCAGTAAGAAAGGTGAGCTGTTGATTGGTCATTTTTCTATTTAAGATCGTTACGCATCAGCCACATATCCTTTTCATCATG
>JANQPK010000363.1 GCA_028289505.1 Cyclobacteriaceae bacterium | reverse complement strand
ATAGAATTGAATCGGAAGGTATTGGCCGACCTGGCTATGAATCACCCGGAAGCTTTTAAAGCGGTGGTGGACCAGATAAAGTAGCAAAGCAAAAAATTGATAGGAAGGCTCTGGCAGTTTTTGTCAGAGCCTTTTTTTATATTGTGTTTTCACCACTAAACAAACACAATTATGAACGAGATAGATCATTACCTACAGTTATTGGAAAACTTCGCAATTCAATACGGCCCTAAAGTGCTTGGTGCATTGGTGGTACTGGTAATAGGCATATGGATTATCAAGAAGGTGGTCGGTGCATTCAGGCGAGGTTTGAAAAGTAGGGACATCGAACCAGCCTTGGAGTCATTTTTGGGTAGTTTAGTGTCTTGGCTGTTGTATATACTGCTGTTTATTAGTGTGGGCTCCATGCTGGGGATTGCCACTACTTCGTTCGTGGCACTATTGGGTGCAGGTGGATTAGCAGTAGGATTGGCATTGCAGGGGTCTTTATCCAATTTTGCCGGAGGTGTACTGATCTTATTGTTTAAGCCATTTAAAATAGGGGATAGGATCGAGGCTATGAATCGTACCGGCCTGGTTACCGATATCCAGATTTTTCATACCACACTGTTGACCCTTGATCGGAAAACTATCATTCTGCCGAACGGACCCATAATGAATGCGGATATTGTAAATTATATGAAAGAGGGCATTCTACGGGTTGACCTGGTAGTGGGTATATCATACGAATCCGATATACAGAAAGCGCGTAATCTGATGCTGGATGTAATGCATAATCATCCCAAAGTACTTAAGGATCCCGAGCCGGTGGTAGTGGTTTTGGCTTTGGCTGATTCCTCCGTAAACCTAGGTGTACGACCGCATTGCCTTCCAGATGATTATGCTGCAGTTTACGTGGAGGTATTAGAGTCTTGCAAAATGGCCCTTGATCAAGGCGGTATTACCATTCCATTCCCACAAATGGATGTTCATCTTGATCAATTAAGAATTAACAATTAGTAATTAATAGTTAGTGATTAGCGGTAATTGAGGGTGGATGATTTTGCTTTAGGTAGCAAATCACCCAAACTCAAACTCACACCCAAACCCGACAACCGGTTACCTTTTCCCATTTCGTGGTATAAATTATAATAAACAACGAATAAATATAACTATTCAATGAAAAGGTTTCAAAAAGTAGTCAATGACGCTAGTCAATGGGTAGGAGTAGTTTTCAGTTGTGTCATTTTATTCTTCTGTCTGATCCAGCTGATTCTATTAATAGGGAAATTGTAGTGCACTCATCCAAAGGTACGTCTAACAATAATATGCTATATCCTCCAGAGAACTTGGTGTGGGCTATTGCTCTAATGGGAATGATGATTCTGATAACCTACGTTAGTGTTTAGGAGCAGAGAGCGGAGAGTGGGGAACTAGGGAGCAACTCATAACTCATAACTAAGAATAGCGTTCTAAGATCATGGCATAGCCTTGTCCTACTCCTACGCACATGGTAACCAGAGCGTATCTTTTATCAGCAAGATGAAGCTCCAAGGCCGCGGTGTAAGCTATACGAGCTCCGGAAGCACCTAGAGGATGTCCCAAAGCAATGGCCCCTCCATTTGGGTTGATGCGATTATCATTATCATCCAAGCCCCACTGTCGAGTACAAGCCAGTGTCTGGGCTGCAAAAGCCTCATTTATTTCAATTACATCCATCATCTCCATGGACAAACCAGCTTTTTCCAGTGCCAGCTGAGATGCACTAACCGGGCCAATACCCATGATTCTAGGTTCTACTCCTGAAATGCCCGTACTAACAATACGGGCCAAAGGTTTTAATTGGAATTTATCTACGGCACTTTCTGAGGCTACTAGGGTTACTGCTGCGCCATCGTTCAAACCAGAAGCATTTCCAGCAGTAACAGTGCCATTACTGCGGAAGGCGGGTTTTAGCTTGGACAGAATCTCAGTGGTAGTATTGGGCTTGACGAATTCGTCCTGCTTGAATATAATGTCCTCTTTTTTTCTTTGAGGTATAGACACACTGGTCACCTCCTGCACAAGTCGACCATTTTCCCAAGCCTCGCGGGCTTTTTGTTGGGACCAAAAAGCGAATTGATCCTGATCGTTTCGGGATATATTGAATTTTTCGGCTAAGTTTTCTGCTGTTTCTCCCATGCTTTCTGTACCATAAAGCTGTTCCATTTTGGGATTAATAAAACGCCAACCAAAGCTGCTGTCATGCATTTGGGCGTCCCTTCCGAAGGCCTTGGACACTTTGGATATCACCCATGGGCTGCGTGTCATATGTTCCACACCCCCAGCAATATACAAATCTCCATCTCCGCACTTTATGGCTCTATTAGCATGGTTGATAGCGCTGAGACCAGAGGCACATAGTCGATTTATAGTTTCACCGGGAACGGACCAGGGAAGGCCTGCCAAGAGTGAGCTCATCCTGGCAACATTACGATTGTCTTCACCAGCTTGATTGGCACAACCTAAGATTACCTCGGAATACCTTGACTTGGGTATGGAAGCCTGCTTTTCCAGTAACTTGATGATTACCAGAGCTGCTAAGTCGTCTGCTCTTACAGTACTGAGCATTCCTCCAAACGAACCGAAGGGGGTTCTGATTCCATCGACTATATACGATTCAGGATAAGACATGATCAGGTTGAATGATCCCATCTAAAAATACTGGTTATCATCAAATAATTGGAACAAATTGAGCTGTTTAAGCTTATGGCAGCATGATGCGTTTGGATTTAGGGTTGGCATTTATATAGGTACTAATAATTCGCTGTACATCCTGGTTATCGGCATAAGCCTTGATATTATGTATCAAACCTTCCATTTCTGTTTCTTGTATAGCGTCTTCCACAAATCCAAAACCCTTGTATTTACCATTTTCAACCCAAACTAGGGAAGTTTCAGTGTGACTACGTCCCTTTCCCAGCAGTAGATAGGAATTATCCAGGTATTGGAAGTTGTCCAGACAGTCTCTTACTCTCTTATTGTATTCTGTACAGGATTCCTGTTGAATACAGGCTCCCCGGCAATTACCTACTGCTAGATCGAGACAGGATCCATTCACAGTCTGGATATTACACAGGCGTTTGCAAAGCGAAAAGAGTTCGGCCTGTTTTCGTAAGAAATCCCAGGCCAGGTCAAAGGTTTTAAAGGAGATTAATGGTTGATTAGATTTACCTGACTTAGCTACCACCAGTCGTGAATACCCGTTCTGATCAAGATACTGATGAATCCCCCAGCATTCCCGGGTAAATCTTTGTGATCGGTTGAAGCGAGGCCAGTACCTCTTTATTTCATGTGACTCCAACAGGTAGGCAATGAGTTCATTTCCGCATAATTCATAGCTAAGACCATGTATTTGATCTCTAAACTCCATGGATCGTTTTAATCTTGCAAACTGCTGGAAATGACCCAGTACCCGGTTACGAATATTTTTAGATTTACCCACATAGATCACTTTTCCTTTCCGGTCCAAAAAATAATAGACCCCTACGTCTTCTGGCAATTGTTCAAACTGATCTCTGGGAAGATTTGGAGGCAAAGTGCCTTCTCTCGATCTCTTATGCAGTGCTTCAGAAATAAAATTCGTGCTATCCAGCTTGATCAAATGCTCTAATAATTTGACAGTAGCCCTGGCATCTCCAAATGCGCGGTGACGATCATTAATAGGAATTCCCACAGAAGCAC
>JANQPK010000331.1 GCA_028289505.1 Cyclobacteriaceae bacterium | reverse complement strand
GCACTCCTTGCCCAACCAGTAAAAATGGCTTTTGGGCTCCATTGATCAAATCAGCTGCTTCTTTCAACCTGTTCTGCTTAATCACTGGCAGTGGGTGGTAGGTTCTGATTTCCGAACACTTCTGATATTTGAACTCCATAGAAGCAAACTGCGCATCCTTGGTAATATCCACCACCACCGGACCAGGTCGACCGGATTTGGCAATGTAAAATGCCTTAGCCATGACCTCGGGGATTTCACTGGCATCGGTAATCTGGCAATTCCATTTAGTAACCGGCATTGAGATCCCGATGACATCTGTCTCTTGAAATGCGTCCGTACCTAACAGACTAGATGGCACTTGACCCGTTATACAAACCAGAGGAGTACTATCAATCTGAGCATCAGCAATCCCTGTGATTAAATTAGTAGCCCCAGGTCCGGAGGTGGCAAAAACCACTCCTACTTCATTGCGCACCCTGGCAAATCCTTGTGCGGCATGGACGGCACCTTGTTCATGTCTTACCAGGATGTGATTGAGGCGGTCCTGATAGTTGTACAGGGCATCATAGATGGGCATTATTGCCCCACCAGGATATCCAAAGATGGTGTTCACTCCTTCTTCCAGTAAGGAGCATATCACCGCTTCTGCACCCGTCATTGTTCTCTTCTTAGTCAGAGTTTCCTTTCCGTTCACTAATGTTTCCATATTCTAGTTATCTGTGATACAACCCAATGAGGCAGACGAAACCGCTTTGGCATATTTATAGAGGATTCCTCGCTCCTCCTTTAATGCAGGTGGTTTCCATGCTTTACTGCGTTTTTCAATCTCTTCAGGTGATAAATCCACTTCCAGCTTATTATTGATTGCATCAATAGTTATAACGTCTCCGTCTTCGATCAAGGCAATCAGGCCTCCCTGTTGAGCTTCAGGTGTTATATGACCAACCACAAAGCCGTGCGTTCCTCCGCTAAACCGACCATCGGTTATCAGGGCCACACTTTTACCCAGCCCGGCACCCATAATCGCTGCAGTGGGTTTGAGCATTTCCGGCATACCGGGCCCACCTCTAGGCCCTTCATATCGTATTACCACTACCTCACCTGCTTTTACCAAACCGTCTCTAATACCTTTGTTAGCCTCAAATTCGCTTTCAAATACCTTGGCTTTGCCAGTAAACTGCTCACCTTCTTTACCAGTAATTTTCGCTACCGATCCCTCAGTAGCTAGATTACCGTATAATATCTGCAAGTGACCCGAGGGTTTAAGGGGATTATCAATAGCTTGAATAACCGTTTGATCCTGCTTCAGTCCCGGTAAAGGTTCCAAATTTTCGGCCAATGTTTTACCGGTTATGGTCATACAATCACCTTTAAGATAGCCCGCCTCCAACAACAACTTCATGACCGCTGGAGTACCCCCAACGTGGTGCAGATCTTCCATCAGATATTTTCCACTAGGCTTCAGGTCAGCCAAATACGGCGTTCTGTTGCTAATTTCCTGTATATCTTCTAGGGTGAAATCTATTTGTAGTGATTTGGCCACTGCCATTAGGTGCAACACAGAATTGGTTGATCCACCCAGAGCGATAACTACGGTGAAGGCGTTTTCCAGTGAATCCTTGGTAACAATATCCCTTGGCTTTAGATCATTAACCAACAGTTGGTGTATGGTGTGACCGGCTAACTTACACTCCAGCTTTTTATCTTCACTCAAAGCAGGATTTGAAGCGCCATAAGGGAGGCTCATTCCCATAGCCTCCAGTGCCGAGGCCATGGTATTGGCAGTATACATACCCCCACATGCTCCAGCTCCTGGAATGGCGTTTCTTACCACGCAGTTAAAATCATTTTCTGATATCTTACCTGCCCATTTTTCACCCAAAGCCTCAAATGCGGAAACAATATCAAGTTTTCTACCTTGGTAGCGACCTGAGGCGATACTCCCACCATACACGATTATTGCGGGGCGGTTCAACCTACCAATTGCCATCATGGCACCGGGCATATTTTTATCACAACCAACCACCGCGATAACACCGTCATAACTCTGAGCATTGACTACAGTTTCGATCGAATCTGCGATTATGTCACGCGATGGTAAGGAATACCTCATACCAGGTGTTCCCATGGACATCCCATCACTCACTCCGATGGTATTGAAAATCAAACCAATAAGCTCCTTGTCGACTACTCCCTCCTTTACCAATTGAGCCAGAAGGTTGAGGTGCATATTACAGGGATTGCCTTCATAGCCAGCGCTGGCGATACCAACTTGTGCTTTGGAAAGATCCTCAGGTGTTAACCCTATTCCATGCAACATGGCCTGAGCCGCAGGTTGCGTTTCGTCCTGGGTAAGTCTTTTGCTGTATTTATTGATCTCCTGTTCCAATTCTTTTTTATTTAAACCAGTGTGAAATCCCTGAATTCATTATTCGCAACCCGTTGCCTATACATTAGGAATAGACTATAGGCTACAGTATCCTCCCAATCTATGGTGAAATCATGCCCCCCAATGGATCTAATGCCCGCTATCTCTGCTGAAGTACCGGTAAAAAAAGCTGTATCCGCTTCAATCAGATCTTCCGGAGTAAATTTCTTTTCTACCACCTGATAGCCCATTTCACGGGCGTATCCCATTACGGTTGACCTGGTAATTCCCGGAACGATACGGCCGGAAGGAGGTGTGTACAGAACTTCATCCTTCTCATAAAAAAAATTCACCCCTGTACCTTCGGTAACATGTCCGTTTGAGTCCAACAAAAGCGCATCATCGAAACCTTTGGACTTGGCCTCCATCGCAGCTAAGACTGAGTTGGTGTAGTTGCCGCAAACCTTGGTGTCAGCAGGTATATGATCTGGAGCTTCTTTCTGATAACTGGATACCATCACTCGCATTAAATCATTCCTTAAATACCGCTCCCATTGCCATGCTGCCATCAGCAGATATACCTCTGGATGATCTGAAGAAGAAGTAGTACGTCCTTTGCAAATCAGCGGTCTGATGTAGGCATTACCTAGATTATTTTTTTGAAGCAGCTTATAAGCAATCTGCGTAAGTTCTTCCGGCGTGTAGTCAAGCTGGATGGACATGGTAGAAGCCGAGTAATGAAGCCGTTTAAAATGTTCCTTGGCCTTAAAGATCTGAGGTCCAGTTCCCGTCTCGTATGCTCGCAATCCATCGTATACGCCATTCCCGTGGTGTAGCGTTTGACTGAACAAGTTACCCATGGCATCGGTGGCCTTAAGCCACTTACCGTTCAAAAACAATATCGTATCTCTTTTGAAATACATGCATTCCGATCTTTACTTCAAATGAAATCAAAAAAAAACGCCATCCTTTGAGTGGAATGGCGCTTAGCTTAATTTCTTTGGTTTATCTATACCATTCCCGATCTAATTACTCTGACGAGTACATCAGTAATGACCACAGTAGTAATGATATAGGTATTTGTCATGCTTGCGTTTTTCGCTATAGCTAAAATTATGAAAATTTATTTTCATTATCCTAATCACAAATCACTTTTTATACCTACTTGTTTTGACTCCCGAACAAATCTCGCCACCGCATTACCTACTGCATCTGTTCCACTGGCAGTACCTTCTGTCAGATCTTCGGTAACGATGTTAGCTGAAATGCACGATTCAACCGCATTCTGAATACTCTGAGCCTCTTCAGTTAAATCAAAAGAATACTCCAGCAGCATGGCCAAGGAAAGAATTGCAGCCATAGGGTTTGCCCGATTCATGCCGGCCACCTGCGGATAAGACCCGTGAATTGGTTCAAACAACGACACTTTGTCCCCAAGAGAAGCAGAGGGCAGCATTCCCAAAGAACCGGTTATTACTGATGCTTCATCGGTAATGATGTCACCGAACATGTTCTCGGTAACAATCACATCAAACCTACCAGGATTTTGAATCAACTGCATAGCAGCATTATCCACAAACATGTAGTCCAATTCAATATCCGGATACTCTGGAGCTATCTGATTGACAGTATCTCTCCATAACCGACTAGTAGCCAAAACATTGGCCTTATCTACCAGGGTCAATCTCTTGCTTCTGGTTCGAGCTGCTTGAAAAGCCAGTTTAGTAATTCTAACAATCTCCTCCCTGGAGTATATACTGGTATCATACGCCTTGTTTCCATCTTCACTCCTTCCTCGGGGTTCTCCAAAATAAATCCCGCCGGTCAATTCCCTGAAAACCACTAAGTCCGCGTTGGCTACTTTTTCCGGTTTCAGCGGAGACATATGCAGAAGTTGTTGGTAGCTTTTCACCGGCCTTACGTTGGCAAAAAGACCCAGCTGTTTTCTCATCGCTAGTAAACCCTGTTCCGGACGTACTTTGGCATTGGGGTCGTTATCGTACTTCGGATCACCGATTGCACCGAATAATATAGCGTCTGCTGATTGACAAACTTTTTCTGTTTCAGCAGGGAAGGGATCTCCGGTGGCGTCAATGGCAGTGGCACCCACTAATCCAGTGGGGAGTTCAAACTGGTGACCGTAGCACTCTTCAATGGCGCTCAGAGATTTCAAAGCCTGATCTGTAACTTCCGGCCCAATTCCGTCTCCTGAAAGGACTGCTATTGTAGCTTTCATATGATTTCTTAAATCTTGTTTTGTTCGTATTCCAATATCTTATCCTGCTGGCTTATCAGGTAGTCAATGTCATCAAACCCCTGCAACAGGCAGGATTTTTTGTAGGGGTTGATGTCAAATTTTATGGCTTGACCACCCTCGATTTTGAACTCCTGTTGTGGTAAATCTACCACCGCCAACAATGAGGGATTTCTTTCGATTGCGGCTAGAAGTTCTTGAACATATGCCTCTGGTAGTTGAATAGGCAATAGACCGTTGTTCAAAGCATTATTTCGAAAGATGTCTGCGAAAAAGCTAGAGACCACTACTCGAAAGCCGTAATCATAAAGTGCCCAAGCCGCATGCTCACGGCTGGATCCACATCCGAAGTTCTTTCCAGCAACCAGAATTTTTCCCTCAAACTGGGTCTGGTTTAGTACGAATGAAGGCTTAGGGGTACCATCATTGTGGTAACGCCAATCACGGAATAGATTATCCCCAAATCCCTCTCTAGTGGTAGCTTTAAGAAATCGTGCCGGTATGATCTGATCCGTATCCACGTGTTCCGCCGGTAGTGGTACACAGGTTGACCTAACAATATTTAAAGGTTCCATATCTATATCAATTCTCTAACATCGGTAATACGTCCTGTAATGGCTGTAGCTGCAGCAGTAAGAGGACTAGCTAATATGGTTCTGGCTCCGGGACCCTGTCTTCCCTCAAAGTTCCTGTTGCTAGTGGATACACAGTACTCCCCTGCGGGCACCTTATCTTCATTCATACCCAGACAAGCAGAACAGCCCGGTTGACGTAGGTGGAAGCCAGCCTCCTCGAGTATTTTGTCAAGTCCCTCTTGTTTAGCTTGTTGTTCCACTTGTTTCGACCCGGGAATAACCATGGCTTGCACATTGTCAGCTTTTTGTTTTCCTTGCACCAAAGATGCCACTAGTCTTAAATCCTCTATTCTGGAATTGGTACAACTGCCTATGAAAACATGATTTACCTCTTTTCCCAATAACAATTCTCCCGGGGTCAATCCCATGTACTCCAGAGCTTTGGTATTGTCTGGTGAATCGGGCACGGTTTCGGTAATCTTGATACCCATACCAGGATTAGTGCCGTAGGTGATCATGGGTACAATATCAGCAGCATCGAATTGATAGGAGGTATCGAACTCAGCGTCGTCATCAGTATAGAGTTGACGCCATTTCTCCAGCGCCTGGTCCCACTCTGCATCCTTAGGCGCAAACTTTCGTCCCTTGATGTACTCAAAAGTGGTTTCGTCTGGGGCAATCATTCCACCTCTTGCCCCCATTTCTATGCTCATGTTACAGATGGTCATTCTAGCCTCCATAGACAATGCACGTATCGCTGAACCGGTGTATTCAATAAAATGCCCTGTGGCCCCACTGGTTGAAATCTTAGAAGCGATATACAAAATAATATCCTTCGATAGCACCCCTTTGGCCAGTGGTCCATTGACTTCAATCTTCATCCTTTTGGGCTTACGCTGCAACACACATTGTGTGGCTAGGACCTGCTCCACTTCACTGGTCCCGATACCAAAGGCAATAGCCCCAAAAGCTCCATGGGTGGAGGTATGACTGTCCCCACAAACAATGGTGAAACCTGGTTGTGTAATACCAAGCTCAGGACCTATTACGTGAACAATGCCCTGGTATTGATGCCCCAGACCATATAGCTGGATACCAAATTCTTCACAGTTCTCCGCCAACTTTTGCACCTGAAACCTGGACAATTTGTCCTTGATAGGTAAGTGCTGGTCTATGGTGGGAACATTGTGATCGGCGGTTGCCACCGTCTGATCTGGACGGAACACACGAATATTTCTTTTTCTCAAACCATCGAAAGCCTGAGGACTGGTTACTTCATGTATAAAATGGCGGTCGATGTAAAAAACACTAGGGCCATTATCTATTTCTGAGATCACATGTTGATCCCAGACCTTATCAAACAAAGTTTTTCCTGACATTTCGAAGGTGTAATTTATTTTATACTGGTAGCTAAATATTGATTCAACAGTGTTCTCAAGTCTTCATCCCTTACCAACTTGATCCGGTCGGCCAATTCCAAAAACTGTTGATAAATAGCATCGTGCTCCTGCTGGGGCACTTCAATACCTAGTTTTTTAATGCGGAATGCTAAGGCAGCTCGACCACTGCGAGCGGTTAGAACAATGGTAGATTCATCAACCCCTACTTCATTGGGATCGATAATTTCATAATTTTCTCGGTTTTTGATCACACCATCCTGGTGTATTCCTGAGCTGTGCGCAAATGCGTTGGCCCCTACAATTGCTTTATTTGGTTGTACTGGCATACCCATTGTTTCTGATACCAGTCGACTGATTGGGTTCAACTGTTCTGTGACAATATTGGTAGTGTAGGGCAACCACCTGTGTTTGCGTAGTATCATTACCACTTCCTCTAAAGAAGTATTTCCAGCCCTCTCCCCACAACCATTTACAGTGCATTCTACCTGCCTAGCGCCATTTTGAACACCAGCAATAGAATTAGCGGTAGCCAAACCCAAGTCGTTATGGCAATGGGTAGAAATGGTGACATTTTCAATGCCCTTTACATGATCGACCAGGTACTTGATCTTCTGACCATATTCCTCAGGCAAGCAATATCCGGTAGTATCCGGGATGTTAACTACAGTAGCACCAGCAGCAACTACCGCCTCTATCACCCTAGCCAGATATTCATTGTCAGTACGACCGGCATCTTCAGCGTAGAACTCTACATCTCCCACATATTTTCGAGCGAGCTTTACCGCCTTTACACCTCGCTCAATTACCTGCTCCCTGGTAGATTTTAGTTTGGTGAAAATGTGTTGATCAGAGGTACCCAGACCGGTATGAATTCTTGGTTTTACTGCATTCTTAATGGCCTCTGCTGCGGTTGTAATATCCTTCTCAACTGCCCGAGAAAGTGCACAAATGGTGGGTTCTTTCAGGGTTTCAGCGATCGCTTTTACCGATTCGAAGTCTCCAGGACTAGATATTGGGAAACCTGCCTCAATAACATCCACCCCTAACTGCTCAAGGGCTTTAGCAATTATAATCTTCTCTTCTTTATTCAATCCACAACCTGGAACCTGTTCACCATCCCGCAAGGTGGTGTCAAAAATATCAACCTTCGTATCCATGTTTTTTTATGGGTTTCTGTAATGTTAATTTAAAGTTACCTGGGGTATCATGTATATAAAAATCAAATAATTCAATTATTACGAAATCTGATTTTTCCTTATTTGAGATAAATAGCAGTATATTTACCCTAATAGGGTTTTTATGCATTAATTATTACGATGTCTGACCAGAGTAAAAGTGGACTGTTTAGGCTTATTAAGGGCATGTCTCCTAGTGAAAAACGATATTTTAAGTTGTTCACTTCCAAAGAGGGCGGTCCCATGAACAAGAAGTTCATCCGCTTGTTTGATCTAATGGATCAGCAGGAAATCTATTGCGAATCAGCCATCCTGAAAAAAGAGTCCAGTTTTTTGCCAGCCCAGATGTCCAACCTTAAAGCACATTTGTACAAAAGGATATTGCAAAGCCTCCGATTGTTTGATGGAAGCAATATAAGGGATATTCAAATCCGTGAATTAATTGATCATTCACAAATTCTGTACAAAAGATCGCATTACGACCAGTGTGTCCGGATGCTGCAGAAGGCCAAGAAAATGGCGCATAAATATAATAATCTGGAATTACTGCTGGAGGTATATAAATGGGAAAAACAGGTGCTGTCTCAAACAGTAGGAAAAGGAAATCAGGAAAGGGTAAATGATATTATTGCCCAGGTGAGGCAGGTAAACAACCAGATTAACAATATCAATTCGTTCTCTAATATTCTAGTAAAACTAAATGCATTATATGTCAGAAAGGGTTTTGCCAGAAATCAAAAAGATTTTGAAGCAGTAAATCTGATTCTTCAGGAATTACCGAGTTACGTTGAAGATAGCCTGAGTTTTTACGAAAAATTACATTTATACAACCTGTTGGTTGACTATTATTTCTTCATCCAGGATTTTGAAAAAGGTTGTACTTACTCTCAAAAATGGGTAGACCTGTTTGAATACGACCATCAGATATCACTCCACTTAGACTCCTATTTGAAAGGGTTAAATCACTTGATGACCGCGCAATACAAACTGTTGCGATATCACGATTTTCTGAATAACCACCGGAGGATGAAAAGCATTCACCATTTATCAGGAGTGGAATTAGATCCTAATACCCAATTGAAGCTTCAGAAGTATATTTACTCCCACCTGTTCAATAAGTTTTTTATGGTAGGAGACTTCGAAATTGGGGTGAACTTATTTAGCAGAATTCAGCCGGAGTTGGAACGCTTCATACACCTGTTGGACAAGCATTCGCGGCTAATCATGTATTATAAAATTGCTTGTCTGTATTTCGGAGATCAACGGTTTAACCAGGCAGTCAAATGGCTCTACCGAATCATCAATACCGAAGAAGAGGACATAAGAGAGGATGTTCACAGTTTTGCCAGAATCCTCAACCTGATCTGCCATTTTGAAATGGGGCATATGGATGTCATACCTTATTATTTGAGATCAACTTACCGTTACCTGTCAAAAAAAGATGACCTTCAACAGTTTCAACGTTACATACTGGACTTCATCAAACAGCTGGAGCGCAATATGACGCATATGGTACTTATTGGGCAATTCCAAAGTTTGAGAAACCAATTGTTGACCTTGGTGGACAACCCTTATGAGAAAAGGGCCTTCATCTATTTCGATATTATATCCTGGCTTGAGAGCAGAATACAAGGCAGAAAGGTCGGTGAGATTATTAAAGACAAAGCCCAATCCAGGATACTGGTTCCTCAACCTTATTAAAAAAGTAAGGTTTAATTTGGATAAAAGTAGATTTATTGTTTAAAATTGTAGGTAGTAGACAAGAATATGAAACTAAACGTCAATACTTTTTTCTTTTACTTTTTCTTTTTTGGTCCAACGACCGGGATGAAAGAGTAGGGTATTGGCCATAAATACAGAACTCATAAAGTCCCGGATTTTTCGGGACTTTTTTTATGCCTATGAAGGAAGAACTAAATATTGCAATTCAAGGTGCCACAGCTTCTTTTCATCATGAGGCTGCACTACATTATTTTGATCAGAGAAGAGTTGAAATTACGGAGTGTAGAAGTTTTGAGCAAGTCTGTGATGCATTAGAACAAGGCAAGGTGGACTACGCCATGATGGCCATTGAAA
>JANQPK010000321.1 GCA_028289505.1 Cyclobacteriaceae bacterium | reverse complement strand
GATGATTCAAAACCACTGGTATTACGATAAGATTGTTATAACTCTGAAAGGGGATGGATATCCGGTTTTTACCGTTCATGATATCAAACCCTATGGTCTGGGCATTAGTCCAGATAGTGGGGGAGAACTGAAAAACTGATAAAAATAAAATACCGATGATGTATTTCCTTCCCATGCGTGCCGTGCTATTGATGTGCTGTCCTACCTAAATTTAACGTACAAGCAGGCAAGTGGATGTGATATTTGGTAATTTTCTCCCTAATATTTGGTATGCATAGCCCTTTCAACTAGCCATAAATCTGCTTGTTCCAGCGATTTAAAGGACTTGAATTCGAACCCCAAAATACGGGATTCTAAATCCTTGGAAGTGATAATCGAGGCGGCATCTGTAGAGGTGACATTTGCGATACACCTAATGCCGGATTCAACGGCCGATGCCGACCATTTGTTTTCGATATAGTGACCGAGTTCATAGAGGTTACCCGTTGATTTACGACGATCACTCAATATATAAGGGCATCTAAGTTCCTTCGGGAAGTCATACGGTGATATTGACATTAAACGCTTGACATCTTCAACCTTTATGTTTCCCAGAAATTGAATATACAGATATGGCTTGTCCGCTTCCTTACTCAAAATAGCGAAGACGTTACCATCCTGGTCGGTTAGCTGATAGTTTTTCAAGATGTGTTCCCTAAACCCATAGTAAATCTAAATTATTATTAAAATAATACAAAATTTAAGAGACGTTTTTTAGAAATTTGTCACTTCTGGGAAAAAACAGCCGTTTATGATTTCGATTGCGTCCTATTAATAGGTATCTTACTTTGCTGTAGTAGGTGAATCAGTTGAATTATTTGCAGAAATACACCAATGATGATTCTCGATTCCTGGTAATCGACGGATCTTTGGTACACTTCAGAGTTGAAGGGGAGGGTGAACCCTTGCTACTAATTCACGGTGCATTTTCAAGCCTACACACCTTTGATAAGTGGACTCCCTTGCTAACCTCAGATTATCAGGTGATCCGTTTAGATCTACCTGGTTTTGGCTTATCCGATTCCATGCAGGGGCACGATTACAGCATCAAGGCCCTGGTATCGTTTCTTAATAAGTTCCTGGATCAAATGGGAGTTGAGCAGTGCCATATGGCTGGAAGCTCTTTGGGAGGTTGGTTGGCATGGGAAATGGCGCTGCGTCAATCAAAACGAGTCTCTAAACTGATCTTAATTGCCTCTGCCGGATTCATGGAGGAGATGAGCATACCGCTGCCTTTTAAAATGGCACGTACTCCCGTATTGGGAAAAGTAATGAAATATGCCATTAAGAAAAGCGTGCTGAGAAAATTTCTCAATCAGGTATTTGTCGATCAAAAGCAGGTCACCGATGAGTTGGTTGACCGGTACTACGATTTAATCACCAAAGAGGGTAATCCGGAGGCTTTTCATTCATTAGCTAATGGAAAATACAAGAGCCGCACCAATAAACTCAAAAACATCACCACTCCAACCTTGATCATGTGGGGGGAGGAGGATGCCTGGTTGCCAATTGAGAATGGCTATTGGTTCCAAGTTTGTATTCCGGATTCCAAGTTGATCGTATACGAAGGAGTAGGTCATATCCCCATGGAGGAAGCTCCCGGCAGGACAGCCAGGGATCTACTCAAATTCCTAAAATGAGTGTGAGTTTGAGGCACTTCCATTATCTTTGTGCTTCAATTTACCGGAATGTCTACAGAGCTATCAAAAGAGCATAACAACTTTATTGAGGAGATCATTTCTAAGGATCTCGAATCAAATAAGCATCAAGGTCGGGTTCATACTCGCTTTCCTCCTGAGCCCAATGGATATCTCCATATTGGCCATGCTAAATCAATTTGCCTGAATTTTGGACTCGCTCAAAAGTATAATGGTCTTTGTAATCTTCGATTTGATGATACCAATCCTGACAAAGAGGAGGTGGAATATGTTGAATCGATACAAGAGGATATCAAGTGGCTGGGTTTTGATTGGGAGGATCGTCTGTACTATGCCTCTGACTACTTTCCCCAACTTTATCAGCTGGCGGTTGATCTGATCAAACAAGGTTTGGCCTATGTAGATGATCAGTCGGCGGATGAGATCAGCAATACCCGTGGTACCCCTACTAGGCCCGGCAAGGATAGCCCCTTCCGAGATCGCACAGTAGCTGAAAACCTAAAATTATTCGAGGAGATGAAGCAAGGTGTATTTCAGGAGGGCACTAAAGTATTGAGGGCTAAAATAAACATGGCCTCACCCAATATGCATCTGCGAGACCCCGTAATGTACCGGATCCGGCACACCGCGCATCACCGAACAGGAAATGATTGGTGTATCTACCCTACCTATGATTGGGCCCATGGTCAGTCAGATGCCCTAGAGAAAATTACCCATAGTGTTTGTACTTTGGAATTTGAGGTTCACCGCCCGTTATATGAATGGTTTATTGAACATCTTGGTTTATACCCTTCGAGGCAATATGAATTCGCCAGGCTTAATTTGGGCTATACCATCATGAGTAAGCGCAAGCTACTACAGTTAGTTGAAGCTGGAGTAGTGGACGGATGGGATGACCCCAGAATGCCAACCATCAGTGGGTTGAAGCGCCGGGGATATACGCCCGAATCGATCCGGAAGTTTTCCGATAGGATAGGAGTGGCCCGTCGGGATGGAATCATTGATGTCGCACTGCTTGAGTTCAGTATTAGGGAGGATCTCAATGCCAGAGCGCCCAGACGTTTGGGGATCCTGCGGCCATTGAAAGTGGTGATAACCAATTACCCGGAGGGTCAAGAAGAGTGGCTTCCAGCAATTAATAATCCAGAGGATCCGCAAGCAGGAACCAGAGACATACCATTTACCGGTGAGCTGTTTATCGAGCAAACAGATTTCATGGAGGATCCTCCCAGAAAGTTTTTCCGCTTGGGGCCTGGTCGGGAGGTAAGGTTGAAATACGGCTATATTATCAAATGTGAAAGCTACCAGAAAGATCCATCAACAGGAGAAGTGACAACACTGTATTGCACCTATGACCCACAAACTAAGAGTGGTTCCGATACTTCTGGAAAGAAGGTAAAAGGTACCTTAGGATGGGTTTCTGCTAACCACTGTATTGATGGGGAAATCAGGCTATACGACAGGCTTTTTCTGGATGAACAACCAGATGGACATCCGGATAAGGATTTTACAGATTTCCTAAACCCAAGTTCTTTGGAAGTAGTGAAGGGCAAGGTAGAATGTAATTTTGAGGGGGTGAAACCGATGGAATTCTTCCAGTTCGAGCGACAAGGATACTTCAATGTAGACCTCGATTCCGGTAAAGATGGATTGGTATTTAACCGGACAGTTACTCTTAGAGACAACTGGTCAAAACACCAAAAGCGGAATTAGTTAACGGTTCTTTTCGGCTTTTTCCAGCCAAATACCAATAACCGCACTTACTGCTAACAATATCAGGAAAAACAGAGATCCAACGACTCCCATTTGCTTAAAGATTTGATTTGACGGTAAAGATAAAATTTATTACCAAATATTACCTCAGTGATTAAATGCTATTTCTGCAGTTGTTCGCAGCATCCCCAGCCTCTAATATTGTATCACAAGCATAGCTTATTTCATAGTTTAATTTTTTAAGGGTGTTAAACAGGAAGCCACGCCAATAGGTGTGGTTTCCTTTTTTATAGCATCCTGAATATAATTTCCAAGAGACACCCTGAACCTTCCTGCAGTTCAAACCGTTTATCTATCTAACCACTAAGATTATACCCATGAGACAGGTACTTACACTATTGCTGGTATTTGTTTTTGCATCATGCACAAATAACCGGGATCCACTCAGAGCAGATATCTACAATGTTAAGTTCGTTGAAGATGGCACCAGTGCACAGGCCACTTTTGCCGGAGGTTGTTTTTGGTGCACCGAGGCTGTATTTGAGCGCGTGAGGGGGGTCACTGATGTGATATCAGGTTATACCGGAGGCACTCAAAAGAATCCAACCTACAAGCAAGTGAGTTATGGTAAGACCGATCACGCTGAGGGTATTCAGGTTACTTACCAACCGGATATAATTAGTTATGCAGAACTGGTAGAGATATTCTTTGCCACACATGATCCCACCACCCTGAACCGACAGGGTCCCGATGTTGGACGGCAGTACAGATCTGCAGTGTATTTCCGAAATGATGAAGAGAAGCAAGTTATTCAGGACCACATTAAAGACCTAACCGCAAAAGGGGTATACGCGGATCCCATTGTTACCGAGGTTGAAGCATTCACCGTATTTTATCCGGCTGAAGATTACCATCAGGATTATTATCAAAAGCATCCGGATCATCCATACATTCAGGCAATTGCGAAGCCAAAGGTTCAGAAATTTCAAAAGCGGTTCAAGGACAAGTTGAAAACCACCTCCTGAGGAGCAGATACGCAAGCGCGGTAAATCCTAAACTGTAAAATCCCAAATACCAGACACGTTCCAATTGTCAGGTGCCAATCACCTACCAATTCTCAATTGTAACCTGTAATCTGCGGCTGGCAACCCGCTAACCGCAGTCTGCAACCTGCAACCAGCAACCCGCAACCTGCAACCTGCAACCCGCAACCCGCAACCTGCAACCTGCAACCTGCAAC
>JANQPK010000311.1 GCA_028289505.1 Cyclobacteriaceae bacterium | reverse complement strand
CTGGCATTACACTGGAGAATTCTAATTGGCATGGCCATTGGTGTGGTACTGGGGCTGGCAGCCATTATGGGTGGATTTGGTGACCTTATCCTGGATTGGGTCAAGCCGTTCGGGACCATTTTCATAAACCTGTTAAAGCTAATTGCAGTTCCTTTGATCCTGGTTTCATTGATCGACGGAATTTCCAACCTGACAGACCTCTCAAAGCTAAGTCGTATAGGAGGCAAGACTATTGGTCTGTACATCTTCTCTACGGTCATTGCAATTACTATCGGACTGCTTCTAGTGAACTTAGTGGAACCAGGCTCTTTCTTACCGGAGGATAAAAGGGAAGAGCTTCGCCTCAAATATGCCAGCGAAGCCAATATGAAAATGGAAACTGCCAGTTCGGTAGAAGATGACGGCCCCTTACGGGTATTAGTGGATATTGTTCCAGATAACATCTTCGGGGCTTTTACCAGTAATGTTAACATGCTTCAGGTCATCTTCTTTGCCTTTTTATTCGGGATCGCCATGGTAATGACCCCCCAGGTTAAGGCGCTTCCGGTAAAGAAGTTCTTCGATGGAGCCAACAGTATCATCCTGAAAATTGTAGAGCTAGTGATGTTAACAGCACCTGTCGGTGTGATGGCATTACTTGCAGGATTGATCGTGGATGTGGCAGGCGATGACCCTGCCAGTGCGGTCGACCTTTTTAAGGCATTAGGGGTTTACAGCGTGACGGTTCTGGTAGGATTGGCGATAATGATTTTCATTTTTTACCCTACCATAATTACCACCTTTACCTCAATTAAGTACCGCAACTTTTTTAAGGGCATATTCCCAGCCCAAATGCTAGCATTTTCAACCAGTTCAAGTGCTGCTACCCTACCGGTAACCATGGACCGGGTTGAAAAACACCTCGGCGTATCAGAGGAGGTTAGCAGCTTTGTATTGCCCTTAGGAGCTACTATCAATATGGATGGTACCAGTATCCATCAGGCGGTATCTGCGGTATTCATTGCACAAGCATTTGCCCACGACCTAACTATGGCAGACCAACTGACCATTGTGCTTACAGCTACACTGGCCTCTATTGGAGCTGCTGCTGTTCCCAGTGCTGGTCTGATCATGCTAGTGATTGTTTTAGGTGCAATTGGCGTAGAGCCAGAAGGGTTAGCCTTGATTATTGCCGTAGATAGGCCTATAGACATGTGCCGAACCATCGTAAATGTAACCGGAGATGCCACCGTAGCCACGGTGATTGCCAGTACCGAAGGAGAACTAAGAACCGGATTGGATAAGGAAAGAATTGTCAAGGAGGATAAGCTGGAAGTACAACCCAGAAATGAGGAATATCCCATTGACTAAAACCATTTGTATTTTTATCACGTTATTTTATTGAAAAAGCACTGAAAGTTATGGAATCCTATAATCGAGAAGAAATGTACAAGCGCAAAGTAAACCTGTACATGGAGTCTAATCCCAATCCTAACTCACTCAAGTTTGTAGCAAATTATATGTTAGTAGAACCGGGGAAAAGCTATGATTTTCCTGACGCAGCCAGTGCATCATTCGCCCCTTTAGCTCTGGAGTTGTTCAACTTTGATTATGTTGAGCGGGTGTTTTACATGAGTAACTTTATCACAGTTACTAAGACACCCGAGGTAGAGTGGGCAGCGGTACAAGGCGAAATCAGGAAGTTTATTACCGATTACCTGCAGGACGAAAAGCCGTTGCTCGAGGAGGACGATATCGATGAACCAGAACAAGCTCAGCCATTAGGTGATGAATTGGAGCAAAAGATCATTGGAGTACTAGACGAGTACGTCAAACCGGCAGTGGAAATGGACGGTGGTGCAATTCAATTCCATTCCTTTGACAATGGGGTGGTTACGGTATTATTGCAGGGTTCCTGTTCAGGATGTCCATCCTCCACTATTACCTTGAAGTCGGGCATAGAAAACTTACTGAAAAGTATGGTTCCGGAAGTGCAGGAGGTTGTGGCAGAGGGCGTATAAACGAAATACAGTTACCCCTCATTATCCATCTTTTTAGCGGTCCACGCCGCTACCACCGATCCAATTATCAGCAGTACAATCCCGGGAATGTCAAGGCTTTGGCTGAAGGGCATTTGTAAAGCTTCCATCTCCCTTAAGACCTCCAGCACTAAAAATACAGTACCTATAAAAGCAACAGCAACTGATGAGTTATGTAAAAAGTTGTAGTTCAAAACGATCAAAAAAGTAAGTTAAAGCTAATAAAATTTTAGGACTAAGTCGTTCAGTCACCTTCTGAACCCCGACTGATCACTCTAAACCGTCATTCCTCATTTATAATTTTAAATTCATCATTTATAGTTACTAATCCGTATTTTCGCCGCTGTTAAGCTTTACAGTTATGGAATCAATACTCTCAATTGATGGTCTGATTAGTTTCTCTTCACTAGTATTAATGGAAATTGTGCTGGGTGTCGACAACATTATATTCATTTCCATCATCACCGGCAGGTTACCAGAAGGTCAGCAAGAAAAAGCAAGAATTGTAGGTATTGGTCTCGCCCTGCTCATCCGTATTGCCCTGTTGTTCTTACTCACCTGGTTGATTGGATTGAATAAAACCCTTTTTACCGTATTTGATCTTGAGATCAGTGGCAGGGATTTGATCATGATTGCTGGCGGCTTATTTTTAATCTATAAAAGCACTACTGAGGTACATCAGAAGCTAGAAGGCCAAGAGGAAAGCCATGGTAACATAGCAACACTAACTTTTGGCAGCGCAATTGTACAGATAATCCTATTGGATATCATATTCTCCTTCGATTCCATCCTGACGGCCATTGGTCTGGTTAAAGATGTCACCATAATGGTGCTAGCCGTGGTCATTGCCATGGTGGTTATGTTAATCTCAGCTAACAAGATTAGCGACTTCATTCACAAACATCCTACCATAAAGATGTTGGCCTTATCCTTTCTATTGATGATTGGGATACTCTTGTTGGTGGATGGATTCCACGTTCATGTACCAAAAGGATATGTTTACTTTGCCATATTTTTCAGTCTGTCGGTAGAAATTCTGAACATTAAGGTGAGAAAGCGAGCTCAACCGGTCCACCTGAAACAGAAACTTAAGGAGTAACCACGCCATCCCGCTGGCGCATTAGATCAGGAATGCTCTCCAGGGTTTCGTATACCTGCTCGGGATTGGCAGCTTCCACCAGTTGCATTCTTATGGGCTTAAAATTCTGGAAACCCCTGAAGTAGTTGGTATAATGTCTTCTCATCTCAAAGATACCCTGTTTGGGTCCCTTCCATTCCAGGGAAAACTTAAGATGCTTTCTAACGGTTTCGATCCGCTCTTCTAGGCTGGGTGCAGGCATCCTTTCTCCAGTTTTAAAGAAATGCTTGATTTCACGGAATATCCAGGGATATCCAATGGCTGCCCTGCCCAACATAATGCCATCAATATTATACCTATGCCGGTATTCAAGTGCTTTTTCTGGGGAATCTATATCACCGTTTCCGAAAATTGGGATGTGAATATCGGGATGATTTTTTACCTCAGCTATAGGGTTCCAATCGGCTACACCTTTATACATTTGTTTCCTGGTTCTGCCATGTATGGTTAGAGCCTGCACACCGACATCTTGCAGCCTCTGGGCAACCTCGACAATTTTAATGGTATTTTCATCCCAGCCAAGCCTGGTTTTCACAGTCACCGGTAGATCGACACTATCAACAATTTCCTTGGTCATTTGCTGCATCTTGGGCAGATCTAAAAGGATCCCAGCCCCAGCTCCACGGCAAGCCACTTTTTTAACAGGACAGCCGTAGTTAATGTCAATTAGCTCAGGTTGTGCTGCTTCGGCTATGGCTGCTGCCTTCCGCATGGACTCGATTTTCTCTCCAAAGATCTGAATCCCTATAGGCCGCTCATAGGGATAAATATCCAGTTTC
>JANQPK010000291.1 GCA_028289505.1 Cyclobacteriaceae bacterium | reverse complement strand
CCTCTTTTGAGAGCCCCTCCTGGTCCAGGTAGGCTTCCATTAGTCTCTCCGCCTTTTTAAACTGGTCGTAGAACTCTTTGAAACTGGCAAACTGTCCTTCCATCTTCTGGACCGTACTGTTATACTCTTTTTCTATTTTTTGATAATACTCCCATTCCGGGTCCGCCTGTTGTTGTGCCTCGGAAAATTGGTCATACTTTTGTTGCAATCTGACATACTCTCTGGTCAATTCATAGCTGTCAAATTCGATATTCTCTCCATTGGCACCTCCTAAAAAATTCCAACCATGAATATCATCTACGTATCCATTCTTGTCATCATCAATACCATTTCCCGCTACCTCATCGACGTTTGTCCATATTACGTCCTTGAGATCCTCATGCTCTATATCAATCCCAGAATCGATTACTGCCACCACCACGGTGCTTGAGCTGCGTCCTTCCAAAAACTGATAGGCCTTCTCGGTATTGACACCAGGTACCTCGTGGATTTCCGGATCTAGCATCCACCAACTGGATGGTGCTGTTTTCAAACTATCGTTATATCTGGAAGTGCTGGAAATCTGCTCTGCATAGCTATTAATAGTAATAGCGAGAGCAGTAAGGTAGAGACAAACTTTCTTCATGGTAGAATCATCTTAAAATAGAGGGCTTCAAATATAGCCCTAATTGAGCATTTCCTTGGAGAAACATGCACAAAAGTTGCGCTATGTAAGAAAACTAGTGGAATGCATAAACCTAATTTACATGAACGGAGCAATAACTATTCCAACTCCTTTACTACAATGACTTGCTCCCAAAATGATTTGTATGCAATAATTTCAGCTTTGCCCAAAAAGGACAGTTGCAAATGCGGAACTAGATTGTTATCTTACATGCCCTTTGTCAGAAAAAACTGAATAAAATATTCTAGCAAGTAGCCTTGTTCTAAAAAATAACCCCGCCTCAGGCGGGGTTAACTTTTTCTGGCTGACTAGCTTAACGGGTCATGGCCATCAGCAAGTCATGTTGGGTTATGATGTGGACTTTCTCATTTTGATCTCTTACTAACAAGGCCTTATTATCTTTGTTGATTAAAGAACTTAATACATCCAGGGTATTATCCATGCCCACAAATTGGAATGGTGGATCCATAACTTCTGAAACCGGTTTATCCCTCAGATCGGGATTTTCAATCAATTGCCGCAGTATTTTCGAGTCAGTAATACTTCCTACAAAATTTCCTTCCTTAATCACTGGTAGTTGTGAAATGCTGCCTGAATGCAACAATTTTATTGCTTCACCCACGGTTTTATGTGCTTCCACAGTGAATAAGCCACCATTTTCTTTTCTATGCTCAATGATATCCCGCGCATTAGCGAAATCGATGCTTTCCACGTAACCGTGATCTTTCATCCAGTTATCATTGTATACCTTGCCCAGGTACCTGGTTCCGTGATCCGGTAAAATGATTACCATCATATCATCTTTACCCAAATGCTCTTCTGCATATTCCAGGGCACCAAAAACCGCAGATCCACAGGACCAGCCTACAAATAAACCTTCTTCCCTGGCCAGCTTTCTGGTCATAATAGCACCATCCTTATCGGTTACTTTGACAAAGGTATCAATGAGCTCGAAATCCACATTTTTAGGCAGGATATCTTCACCGATTCCCTCCGTTAGATAAGGGTATACCTCCTTTTCATCAAATTCGCCAGTTTCTTTATACTTTTTGAACACTGAACCGTAAGTATCAATACCCACTGAGATGATTTCAGGGTTTCGCTCTTTTAAGTATTTAGCGGTACCGCACATGGACCCACCGGTGCCAACACCAGCTGCAAGATGGGTGATTTTACCTTCGGTTTGTTCCCAGATTTCAGGTCCAGTGGTTTGGTAATGAGCCTTGGTATTACTGAGGTTGTCATATTGATTTGGGTAGAAGGAGTTAGGTGTTTCCCGGTTTATTTTTTTGGCAACTGAGTAATAAGATCTAGGGTCATCCGGGGACACATTTGTTGGACAGACAATTACTTCTGCACCTACTGCTCTTAAAATATCAATTTTTTCCTGTGACTGCTTGTCGGAAAGGGTAAATATACATTTATAACCTTTGGCGATCGCCACCAGAGCTAATCCCATACCCGTATTACCGGAAGTGCCCTCTATTATGGTGCCGCCTGGTTTAAGGATTCCACTTTTCTCAGCAT
This sequence comes from Cyclobacteriaceae bacterium, assembly GCA_028289505.1. Taxonomy (GTDB): domain Bacteria; phylum Bacteroidota; class Bacteroidia; order Cytophagales; family Cyclobacteriaceae; genus SZUA-3. Next base: position 1,293 of record JANQPK010000291.1, on the reverse strand, counting down.
CTTCAATCATGGCCAATGCCATCCTATCTTTCATGGAATTACCTGGGTTGAAATACTCAACCTTAGCTAAAACAGTTCCTTTGACACCCTTGGCCAATTTGTTCAAACGTACCAGGGGCGTATTGCCAATAGTCTCTATAATTGATTTGTAGTACATAGACTTAGATGTTCAGCAAAATTACCAAGACTACCGCTCAAATAAAAAGAAGAGCGGCTATTGTTCCATACCCACACCGGCCAGTAGATACAACACCGCCATGCGGATAGCAACACCATTTTCAACTTGGTCCAGTATGATGGAATGTTCGGAGTCTGCCACATCACTGTGCAACTCTACACCTCTGTTTATTGGTCCAGGATGCATGATGGTAATGGATTTTTCCAATTTGTCAAGGCGATCTCGATTTATTCCGTAATAAAGGGAGTATTCGCGTAATGAAGGGAAGTATTTTATTTGCTGCCGTTCTAGTTGTATTCTCAATACATTGGCTACATCACACCAGGCTAAGGCTTTGTCAATATCCAGCTCGACGGTCACCCCTAATTGGTCTATATATTTAGGCAATAAGGTGTTGGGTCCGCAAACCATCACCTCCGCACCCAGTTTCTGCAGCGCAAAAATATTGGAAAGCGCTACACGACTGTGTAGTATATCGCCTACAATCACTACTTTCTTGCCTTTGACACTTCCTAATTTTTCCCTAATTGAGAATGTATCCAGCAAGGCTTGTGTGGGATGTTCGTGAGTTCCGTCTCCCGCATTAATGATATTGGCCTTAATATGTTTTGCCAGAAAGTGTGGTGCTCCTGGGCTACTATGACGCATGACTACCATATCTACCTTCATAGCCAGTATATTATTGACTGTATCTAACAGCGTTTCACCCTTTTTTACACTACTTCCGCTTGATGAGAAATTGATTACGTCTGCGCTTAGTCTTTTTTCGGCTAACTCAAACGAAAGTTTGGTTCTGGTGGAGTTTTCAAAAAATACATTGGCGATGGTGAGGTCCCTCAGGGAAGGAACTTTTTTAATGGGGCGGTTGATAACATCTTTGAAATTATCAGCTGTTTGAAAAATCAACTCAAGGTCCTGGTCGGAAAGATGCTTTATTCCCAACAAATGAGGAACACTTAGCTGCGACATTGATCTAGTAATTTACTAACCATACATTATCTTTTTTGGCTCCGTGACCTTCCCACTCTACCAGGACCCTCTGGGAAGGCATGGTATTCACGTTTCTACCGATATAATCTGCCTGAATGGGAAGATCTCTACTATACCTTCTGTTA
>JANQPK010000108.1 GCA_028289505.1 Cyclobacteriaceae bacterium | reverse complement strand
TAGGGGCTGATGACTACCTGACCAAACCATTCGAGGAGATGGAATTGTTGGAGGCGGTGGATATCCGTTTACAGAAGAGCCAACAGTTTCGGAAGGAGTACCAGCCGGATGCTGAAGGTATTGACCTCTTTATTGAAGAGGCAAAAGGGCTTGAGGAATTGAAAAAGTTGTCGGAAGACCGAAAGAGCAGGCATTATAAAAAGAAGGAAGCTTTATTCTACGAGGGGGAATACCCCAACTTTTTATTCTTTATAAGAAAGGGAAAGATTAAAACCTATAAGATGAATGAAGAGGGTAAGGAATTAATAACCGGTCTCTTCAAAGAGGGAGACTTTGTGGGCTATTTGGCGTTACTGGAAAACACCGAGTATCCCGAATCAGCGGTGGTACTGGAGGAATCAGAAGTTTATTTGATTCCTAAACAAGACTTCCTTGCATTGCTTTTCAGCAATCGGGATGTATCCGCAAGATTTATCAAGATGCTGTCCCGGGATCTGGTCGAAAAGGAGCAGGAATTGTTAAACCTAGCCTACAATACAGTTCGTAAGCGTGTAGCGGATGCTTTACTACAGCTTAAAGATCGCTATGAGTCAGATCACAATGCCGAGTTTAGTATGGCTATTTCAAGGGATGACCTGGCGAGTATGGTGGGCACTGCCAAGGAATCAGTAATTCGTACCCTTTCGGAATTCAAAGGAGATGGTCTCATTGCCATAAACGGTAGTAAAATCACCATTCTTGAACCTGAAAGCCTAGCCGGCTTACGCTATTAGTTGATGATTATCATTGTTTACCGTCACATATATCATGTGTTGAAACTTATAAAATGCAAATTTTTACATATTCCAAATTAAACGCCAAGGTGAAAAGGGTACTTTTATCTACGGACTTTTCAGACAACGCTGAGTATGCTATTGAATACGCATTGATGTTATTCGGGAGTGATCAGGTAGACTACTTTCTATTAAACTCCTACAGTCTGGTAAGCAATATTCCTGAAATGCTGATATCACTGGAAGATATTTTGCAAGAACAATCAGAAAGGGGCTTGGCCAGGACCATGGATCGGATTAAAAAAGAACACCAACAAGTAAGCATTGAAACGCTTTCCGTTTATGGAGATACTCACTCCACCATCAAAAAAATTGCAGACGATCGAAGTGTGGACCTAGTGGTACTAGGAAATAAGGGTGATCTCCTGGACGAGGCTATATACGGAAGAACCGCATCCCAGTTAGTAAATCGAGTGAACCAACCTATGCTGGTAGTACCACAAGACTGTAAATGTGAAGTACCCCGTAAAATTTTACTTGCTACAGATCTAAACCAGATAGAGGATCTCAGTGTACTTGATTCCATGCTAGAAGTAGCACGTAAGTTCAAAGCGGAGGTGGTGGTACTAAACGTTGCCCGTAGCTCTGAGAATAGGAGGGTACAGCAAGCTATACGTCGGCTCGATTTTAACAATCACTTTGAGGGAATATCTTCTAGCTTTGCGGTGGTGGACAATGACGACATTATTGATGGAATAAACGAATATTCAAACGGACAACAAGCCGATCTTTTGGTACTATTCCCCAAACGTTATCCTTATTTTAAGAATCTCTTCCACAAAAGTGTTACTAAAAATATACTCAGATATTCCAACATACCAGTACTGGTGGTCTGACCCCAAACCACTATCACCAGCTTGTCTTCGGTGAGAATTGTCATAATTTGGGTTATAAATAGTTGATAATCAATATAATAATATCTAATTTAAAGGTGACTTCTGTCATGGGTTGATGTAATGGTGGTCATATTAGTTGCAGCAAGTAGCATTTACATTTGATGCGTGACTAACCAACTACTACCATGAAATCCACAATCTTTTTTTTGAGCCTCCTCTTTTTGGTATCTGCTTGCGGAGGTGGAACAGAATCTCAAAAATCTTCTGATGGTCAATCGCAACAATCAATTGTAGGTGATGACAACCACCAATCAGACATTCCTGCCTCTGAACGCATTACCCTAGATGAAAAAGGGGTAGGACCTATTCAACATATAGAATTGGCAGCCATAGATGATGAGATGGTGAACAGAGGTATGAAGTTATTTGAAACCAACTGTTCTGCCTGCCATAAGATAGACAAACGATTTATCGGCCCATCTCCGAAAGGTATCATGAGCCGAAGAAGTCCAGAGTGGATCATGAACATGATTTTGGAGCCGCAATTAATGGTAGAGCAAGATCGATGCGCCAAAGATCTGCTGATAGAGTTTAACGGTGCTGCCATGGCCAATCAAAACATGACAGAGCAACAGGCAAGAGATATCCTGGAATATTTCAGAACCCTCAACTGATCAAAACAAATGGTTAAACATAAATAGTGAACAATGAAACGATTGAACACCATAGCACTAGCTTTCATTGGACTACTACTAGCAAGTGCATGTAGTGCTCCTCCCCCTGATCAGCAGGATCAGGCAAGTGGACCATCTTTAGACAAAACATCAGGACAGGCGTTTGTGGAAGATGATGTGTCCAGCCCCAATATTCTACAGATTGCTATAAAATCAGAAGACCACTCCACTCTGGTGGCTGCAGTTCAAGCCGCAGACCTGGAAAACGCCTTAGTGAATGCAGGACCTTTAATGGTATTTGCACCGGTAAACGCAGCATTTGATAAGCTGCCGGCTGGCACTGTAGAAAATCTGTTAAAACCTGAAAACAAAGGTGATTTGGCTAACATCCTAAAGTATCATGTCACCCCGGGTAATTATGATAAGGAGTTTCTCAAGAAGTTCAAGAAGTTAGGCCAGGCAAATGATCAAAGTGTAGGGGTAGAGGTAGAGGGAGATGATGTATTTGTAGGAGGGGCCAAGATAGTGGCCAGTGTAAAAGCAAGTAATGGAATCATTCATGTGGTTGATGCAGTAATGATTCCCCCAAGCGAATAACCAAAACATATAGACCAATTTAAAATGAAAACTACAACATTAAATATCGCTGCAGTACTAGTTGGTTCCATGTTGATAGTGAGTTGCGGTAACCTAGGAGATTCTCAGAGGAACGGAGCATTGAACAGCAGTATTGCCGAAAAGGTGTACGTAGCTCCCGGAGAGCGGGATGAGCAGTACGGATTTTTATCTGGAGGGTATAGTGGAAACTTGACTGTGTACGGTTTGCCTACCGGAAGAATGTTTAAAGAGATTCCTGTATTCTCTCAATTTCCAACTTCAGGTTACGGATACTCCGAGGAAACCAAACCCATGCTGAACACTTCATTCGGATTTGTACCATGGGATGATTTGCACCACCCCGATATTTCACAGACAAATGGCGAATTAGATGGAAGATGGATTTTTGCCAACGGCAATAATACGCCTCGTATAGCCCGTATTAATCTCAGTACTTTTGAGACTGAAGAAATCATTGAGGTACCGAATAGTGCGGGTAACCATAGTTCCTCCTTCATTACAGAAAACACAGAATATGTGGTGGCAGGGACGCGGTTTGCTGTTCCGGTGCCACAAAGAGATATGCCAATCAATGAATACAAGGGCAACTTTAAAGGAGCATTGACTTTTATTTCAGTAGAGCCAGAACATGGACATTTAGACATCAAGTTTCAATTGTTGATGCCTGGTTTTAACTACGATTTATCCCATCCCGGAAGAGATAAATCTCATGGCTGGTTCTTCTTTTCCACTTACAATACCGAAGAAGCTAGTACTTTATTGGAAGTTAACGCCTCTCAAAACGATAAAGACTTTATTGCTGCGGTAAATTGGAAGAAAATAGAAGAGTTCGTAAACAATGGTGGAGGTACTACCGTGCCTACCAAATATGCGCATAATGTGTATGATGAAGCTACACATATGGCTACTTCCACTATCAAAACTGAAGTCTTGACGGTGGATCCGTCTGATGTTCCTGGAGCTGTTTACCTACTGCCCACCCCCAAATCTCCCCATGGTTGTGATGTAGATCCCACTGGACAATATATCATTGGTAGTGGAAAATTATCTGCGGACCTGACGGTGCACTCATTCGACAAAATGCTTACTGCTATTGAGCAAGAAAAGTTTGATGGCGAGGCTTACGGCATTCCAATCTTAAAATTTGAAGACGTGATGGCGGGTCAGGTCAAAAGCGGTGGACTCGGACCTTTACATACCGAATTTGACGGTAGGGGCAATGCTTATACCACCTTTTTTATCTCTTCTGAAGTAGTGAAGTGGAAACTGGGTACTTGGGAAGTGGTCGACCGACAACCTACTTTCTATTCCGTAGGGCACCTAATGATACCCGGTGGTAACTCTAGGAAACCTCATGGGAAGTATCTGGTAGCCATGAACAAAATCACCAAAGACCGATATCTGCCAACTGGGCCTGAAATGGAGCACTCTGCACAGATCTATGACATCTCAGGTGAAAAAATGCAGTTACTTTATGATTTTCCTACTCATGGAGAACCTCACTATGCCGCAGGTTGCGATGCTGAATTACTGGTAGAGAATTCTAAGAAAATATACCGGTTGGATGAAAACAAGCACCCTTATGGCATCAATAACCCTTCAGAGGCCAAGGTTGAGCGCAACGGAAAAGATGTTCATGTTTACATGTCAACCATAAGAAGCCACTTTACACCTGATAACATTGAGGGTATCAAAGTTGGGGACAAAGTGTATTTCCACATTACCAATCACGAGCAAGATTTTGATGTGCCACATGGCTTCGCTATGATTGGACAGGGAACTTCAGAAATACTGGTTATGCCAGGGCAAACCAAAACTTCTCTTTGGGAACCAAAAGCAGTTGGGGTATGGCCATTCTACTGTACAGATTTCTGTTCGGCGCTACACCAGGAAATGCAGGGATACGTAAGGGTTTCACCCGCCAATGCTAATGTTGAATTAAGCTGGTCGGTAGGAGATTAACTTTGAGGTAAATACCAGTACTGGAGTAACCACTTCAGTACTGGTGGTACCTAAATAAAGGTAGCATGAAAAACGCGAGTATTTTGATGATTATAGGCTCTGTCTTGGTACTGGGCCTATTTATTTTTCCCATGTGGAACATCCGTTTAGGAGCCCCTCAGTATCCTGATCCCCTGGGTATTGACATTTACATTAATGGCCTCAAGGGGCAGAACGAATTTGACCTTCAAAACATTGATGGTTTGAATCACTACATCGGAATGAAAACCTTGCCTAAACCGGAAGACATGTGGGAGTTTACCGTGTTTCCTATTGTTGCTGTTATCATGTCCGTTTTAGGTATTGGGATTGGCTTATTAGGACTATATAAAAAAGCCTCTCCCAATTGGTTTTTGGTTTGGTTTATCCTGATGAGTGTGCTGGGAGTCCTGGGAGTATATGATTTCAATCTTTGGCTGGTTGATTACGGCACAGACTTAGATCCTAACGCCATCATGAAATTGGTTAATCCTGATGGAACCCCTATGAAATACAATCCACCATTATTTGGCCACAAGAAGCTGCTTAACTTCGATGCATATTCTTATCCGAGAACTGGTGGTATTTTGTTGTGGATAGGGATGATGTGTACATTGGCCGCCTTTTGGATGGGAAAAAGGTCCACAAAACCAGAAAATCATTAGTTTGTTTCCATCCACATCCCTATACAGTCTGTTGGTGCTAGGTATCATTGGCTTAAACTCTTGTAGCAAGAGTCCAAAGCCCATCGTGTACGGAGAAGATACTTGCCATTATTGTAGGATGACTATAGTGGACAAGATTCATGGAGCGCAGATAGTTACCGATAAGGGTAAGGTTTTCAAATTTGATGCGGCTGAATGCTTAATTCGTTATCATAACGATTTAGAAAATAATGAAGGTTATCTGCTATTTACCAATCATTTTGAAACCCCCGAGGCTTTTGTACCTATGAAAGATGCCGTATTTCTGATTAGTGAAGCGTTGCCAAGTCCCATGGGGGCTTTTTTAACTGCTTTTAAGACTAATGCCAAAGCCAACCAACTGAAAGAAGAAAAAGGCGGAGCATTATACAGTTGGGAGCAGTTACAGCAGCATTTTAAAAAATAAGCCGTCACCAGCTAAGGTATGTTAACTTGGACGGTCAAATGATTGTCAAATGTCGATTAACAGAGTTCACTTTATACTAACCACTTTTTCTTTGCTGTTGCTGAAGGTTTCAGCTATGGGAATAGAGGTGTGTGAGCTCTGCCCGATTAAAAGCATTCAACGAGCTATTACCACTGCTGATCCCGGCGATACCATCTGGATAAAGAAAGGCACCTACAAGGAATACAATTTGTTGGTAGATAAACCATTGACCATTGTTGGTGAAGACTACCCGGTGATTGATGGAGAGGACCAGGGTGAAATTCTTCGAATTGTTGCGGACAGCGTTACCATTGATGGTCTTTTCATTATCAATGTAGGCACTAGCTATACCTCTGATCATGCGGCTATTAGAGTGGTTAAGAGCTCAGATTTTATTATCCAAAATGTGGTTTTGGAAAAGTTGTTCTTTGGTATCTTTTTAGAGAAATCGCGTAAAGGAAAAATCTACCACAATAAGATTATCGGCGATGCCAAAGATGAATATAATTCAGGGAATGGGATTCATCTTTGGTACTCCCATAATGTTCTGATTGCTAATAATATAGTAGAGGGAGTAAGAGATGGGATCTATCTTGAATTTGCAGATACCATTACCGTAACCGAAAATATCAGCCGTAAGAATCTCAGATACGGTTTACACTTTATGTTCTCAAACAATGATATTTATACGGATAATGAGTTTGAAAATAATGGTGCAGGAGTTGCGGTTATGTTTTCCAAATACATCAAAATGTACCACAATTTGTTTAAGGATAATTGGGGAACAGCGTCATTTGGATTACTGCTAAAGGAGATCAATGACCTTGAGATTGAAAATAATTTGTTCAACAATAATACCGTCGCTATAAGTGTAGAAGGAGCGAACCGGGTTAACTATTTGAACAATGAATTCAGGAGCAATGGTTGGGCCATAAAGGTAAGAGGAGCATGTTATAAGAATTTGTTTAGAGGCAATCATTTTTTGAATAACTCTTTTGATGTCTCTTACAATAGCCGTATTAATGACAATTTGTTCGATGGCAATTACTGGAGCAAGTACAGCGGCTACGATCTGGATCAAGATGGAGTTGGAGATGTTCCTTACCGTCCGGTAAAGTTGTTTTCATACATTGTGAACAGGACTCCTGAAACCATTGTATTACTGAGAAGTTTGTTTATTGACATTCTAGATTTTTCTGAAAAAGTATCCCCTGTTTTTACCCCAGACGAACTGGTAGACAAGAACCCCTTGATGAAAGCGATATGATTGAGGTAGTTGGTTTGCACAAACAGTTCAATAAGAACGTGGTCTTGTCAGATCTCCACTTAAATATCACGGAACCGGGAATTTTTGCCATACTGGGACCCAATGGCTCTGGTAAGACCACTCTGATCAAGTCCATTCTTCGCATGGTAATTCCTGATAAAGGAGATATCCGGGTTTTAGGGAAGGATGTAAAAAAGACTTCTGACTACAGAAAACAAATTGATTACTTACCTCAGATAGCCAATTTCCCGTCCAACCTGAAGGTCAGAGAGCTGATTCGTATGATCAAAGATCTCAGAGGAAAAACAGAAAAAGAAGCAAGACTAATTGAACAATTTGCGCTCCAACCTTACTTGGATATCAAGCTGGGTAACTTGTCCGGTGGCACCAAACAGAAGGTAAATATCCTGTTGACCTTCATGTTTGATAGCCCTATTATGATCCTGGATGAACCCACCGCAGGACTTGACCCGCTGGCTATGATTCAATTGAAAGAATTAATCCTAGAAGAAAAACAGAAAGGAAAAACCATACTAATTACTTCTCACATTATGAGTTTCGTGGAAGAAATGACCGATGAAATAGTGTTTTTGTTAGAGGGTAACATTCGCTTTAAAGGTGATATTCAAACTTTAAAAACAGATACCAAGCAATCTGACTTGGAGCATGCAATTGCTATATTATTGGAAAGTAACCATGCTTAAGATCCTAAAATACAGCTTTTACGATTTGGCCAGGAGCCGGTGGAGTTATATTTATTTTTCATTCTACCTGATATTGGCTTTAGTACTGCTTTTCCTGAATAATGACCTATCAAAAGCTGTAATCACCTTGATGAACGTGATTGTCATACTAGTGCCTTTGATTGGCACTATTTTCGGAGTAATGTATTATTATAATTCCAGGGAGTTTACCGAATTGCTTTTGGCGCAGCCGATTAAGAGAAACTCCATATTCTTGGGCCAGTACCTTGGAATTGCGCTTTCACTCTCGTTAAGCTTGTTGTTTGGTGTAGGTATCCCTTTTGTTATCTACGGCTTATTTGATTCAGCAGCTATTTGGGATTTTTCACTATTACTACTGACAGGAGCATTTCTGACCTTCATTTTTGTTGCTTTGGCTTTCACCATTTCATTAAATAATGAGAATAGAATTAAGGGATTTGGGTATGCGGTGCTGCTGTGGTTATTCATGGCAGTTATTTATGATGGAATATTTTTAATGTCTTTGGTAATATTCGAAGAATACCCCTTAGATAAGTTATCCCTTTTGGGCACCATGTTGAATCCTATTGACCTTTCAAGAATATTGATATTATTGAAACTGGATATCTCAGCTCTTTTGGGTTATACGGGGGCGGTATTTAAGCAGTTTTTCGGAACCCACTTGGGTTATTTAGCTTCTACTGTGGTACTGTGTTTGTGGACGGTGATTCCAATTTTTAGAATTCTACATAAAGCCAACAACAAGGACTTCTGAAGGACCTTAACTGCTTGAGAAAGCCGAAAAATAATGTTGTTAAAGCAAGGATTTCATCGTATTTTGAACCGCGCGAAGAGATAAAGACATATATATGGAATTGATCAGTACTGATCAAACGATAAAATGTTTTCATTGTGGAGATGACTGTGTGAACGAGGTAATCCGGTTTGACCAAAAACAATTTTGTTGCCATGGTTGCCAATCGGTTTATCAGATACTCTCAACCAATGGGCTAACTACCTACTACGACCTGGAGTCCAACCCCGGTATCTCGGGTACATCACAAGATCAACATAAATTTGACTACCTGGGCAATCGCGAAATTGCTCTAAAGCTGCTGGATTTTTCTTCTGAGCATTTGGAAAAGGTCAGATTCTCTATTCCATCCATTCATTGTAGCTCTTGCATATGGCTACTAGAAAACCTACGATTACTTAATCAAGGCGTATTATCATCAAGAGCCAATTTGGCTGAGCGGGAGCTATCTATCGATTACGATCCTAGTAGCATCAGTTTGAAGCAGGTGGTTGGCTTGTTGACCAGCATTGGATATGAACCTGCTATCAATCTGGAACAACGCAAATCGGACAAGGACCATGCCGGTAATCGTGAATTGATTCTCAAAATTGCAGTGGCTGGATTTTGTTTCGGTAATATCATGTTATTGAGTTTTCCCGAATATCTGGGCCTGGATCTAGGAATTGACAGCCAATTAGCCTCCTGGTTCTCCTGGATTATATTGGTACTATCTTTTCCGGTTTTATTCTATTGTGCGCAAGGGTACTATAGATCCGCTATAAATGGTCTCAAGCAAGGATATTTAAATATTGATGTACCAATTGCTTTAGGGATCATTGCCTTAGCTGGAAGGAGTTATTATGAGATAATATTCAAGCTGGGTCCGGGTTATCTGGATAGTTTGGCAGGATTGCTCTTCTTATTGCTAATCGGACAATGGTTTCAGCACAAAACCTATCAAAATTTATCATTTAGTCGCGATTTTAAGTCGTACTTTCCACTTGCGGTTAATCGATTACAAGATGGCATAGAACAGGTAGTATTGGTAGATGACTTGATGCCAAAGGATGTAATTGCAGTGCGTCACCAAGAATTGATACCTGCAGATAGCATCCTACTGGATCAGACTGCGGCCATAGATTATAGTTTCGTAAGTGGCGAATCACAACTGGTAAGCCGTGGCCAAGGTGAACTAATATTTGCCGGAGGCAAACACACAGGAACCAAAGCCCATTATCAGGTGACAAAACCTGTTTCTCAAAGTTACCTTACCCAACTTTGGAACCACCAGGCGTTCAATGATGAAAAATATGATCCCCGTCAGCTGAAGATCAATATTATAAGTAAGTATTTCACTACCGTAGTAATGCTGATCGCATTGGTTTCGGCCGGGTATTGGCTGGTGGTGGATCCCAGCCAATCGTTGTTTGTATTCACTTCTGTGTTGATTGTGGCTTGCCCTTGTGCGTTAGCCATGGCTACTCCTTTCACTCTAGGGCATGCGGTTAGGGAGTTTGGTAAAAACCGATTGTATCTTAAGAATGCCCAGGTGGTAGATCAAATGTCCAAAATTGGTACCATAGTTTTTGATAAAACAGGTACCCTTACCAAAGCTAAGAGCAAGCTCATTTTTAGTGGAGATATGTCCGATCTACAGGCTAAACTAGTACTGGCATTAACGGAGCATTCCAACCACCCGGTTAGCCAAAGCATCAATGTCCATTTAAAAAGCTTACATCCGGATCCAAGCCCTCAACCATCTGTTACTGACTATCAAGAACAAGCAGGACGAGGGATTTCAGCAAACATTGACGGACATAGAGTGAAAGTGGGGAGTTCATCATTTATTGGTTCTGATATTACCCAAGACATCGCAGGTACTTATGTTTCTATTAATGAGCAAGTACTGGGCGGTTTTTACTACCAGTCTCAGTTTCGGAGGGGATTGACAGGTATGGTCAAAGATCTCGCACAAAAATTCAAGCTGACACTATTATCTGGTGATAAAGACCATCAAAAGCAGTTGTTGATCGATCAATTTCCAGAGTTCAACTCCCTACACTTTAGCAAATCACCCATGGATAAACTGGAGTTTGTGGAATCTGAACAGCATAAAGGTGATCGGGTGATGATGTTAGGAGATGGGTTAAATGATGCGGGCGCACTGCAGAAGAGTGAAGTAGGTATTGCAGTGACCGAAAACCCTCAGCACTTTACTCCCGCATCTGATGGGATCCTGCATGCTTCCGCATTGGGAAAACTTGGATCATTTATGAAACTGGCCAGTTGGTCACAATATATAATTCTAATGGGTATAGGGCTTTCGTTCCTGTACAATGTAGTGGGTATTTCGTTCGCGGTATCGGCAAACCTGACCCCATTGACGGCAGCAATATTAATGCCTTTAAGTAGTATATCAGTGGTGGTTTTTACCACTTTAGCAGTGAAATTGGTAGCGGTGAGATTAAAACTGGCATAAAATGTTGTTGATTGTAGCTTTGATATTTATCAGTTTGTTAATAGCCCTAGGGTTTCTATGGGCCTTTTTTTGGGCAGTAAAAAGCGGACAGTATGATGATACCGAGACGCCCTCCAGAAGAATGCTGTTTGATGACCGAACGAATAGTAAGAATTCTATAAAAACAAACTGATTTTTGTCATTAATTATAAATATTAAATCATTTAACCATTATCTTTTCCAATCTAGATTGGGCAAATTTTAAAGATTCCAAAACAACTGAACATATGGCGCTTGAACAATTCCAGTATGATAACAAAATTGTAAAGTATTTCTCTCTGGCCACCATTGTTTTTGGCCTGGTGGGAATGCTGGTTGGATTGATGGCCGCGATCCAGCTATTTTATCCTGTTTTTAACTTTGATACTCAGTACACCACCTTTGGACGTATTCGTCCATTACACACCAATGCGATAATCTTTGCTTTTGTGGGAAATGCCATGTTTGCTGGGGTTTACTATTCCATGCAGAGATTGCTCAAAACCAGGATGTTCAGTGATCTTTTAAGCTATATCCACTTCTGGGGCTGGCAGTTGATTATCGTTGCCGCGGCGGTTACGCTTCCCCTGGGTTTTACTACTAGTAAAGAATATGCCGAGTTGGAATGGCCAATCGACATTGCCATTACCTTAATCTGGGTGGTCTTCGGAATCAACATGATCGGCACCATACTCAAGAGAAGGGAGCGCCATATGTATGTGGCCATATGGTTCTACATCGCAACTTTCGTTACGGTAGCGGTGCTCCATGTGGTCAATTCCTTTGAAATCCCAGTAGGAATCTTCAAAAGTTATTCGATGTACTCTGGCGTTCAGGATGCTTTAGTTCAATGGTGGTACGGACACAATGCGGTAGCCTTTTTCCTTACTACTCCATTTCTGGGATTAATGTACTATTATTTGCCAAAGGCGGCGAATCGTCCGGTGTACTCTTATAAGTTGTCAATTATCCATTTCTGGTCGCTGATCTTCATTTACATTTGGGCCGGCCCTCACCACTTGCTTTATACTTCACTTCCAGATTGGGCTCAGTCATTGGGGATGGTATTCTCCGTGATGCTGATAGCACCTTCATGGGGTGGTATGTTGAATGGATTATTCACCCTAAGAGGGGCATGGGATCGGGTTAGAGAGGACCCTGTACTGAAGTTTATGGTAGTGGCAGTAACTGCCTACGGAATGGCCACCCTGGAAGGACCGCTGTTGTCAATCAAATCAATTAATGCAATTGCGCATTTCACTGATTGGATCGTAGCTCATGTGCACGTTGGTGGTCTTGGATGGAATGGCTTCCTCACCTTTGGTATGCTATATTGGATGATCCCGAAGATGTGGAAAACCAAAATTTATTCCGTTAAGTTGGCCAATTTCCATTTTTGGATAGGGACCTTGGGTATTGTATTCTATGCACTTCCGATGTACTGGGCTGGTGTAACCCAAAGCCTGATGTGGCAGGAATTTAATGCAAATGGCCAATTACAGTATGCTAACTTCCTGGAAACCGTGGTACAGATTGTACCAATGTATATGGTTAGGGCTTTAGGAGGAGCGCTTTACTTGACCGGAGCTATTGTAATGACCTACAACCTTGCCAAGACCATGGGACAGGGTAGTTTCATGGCCAATGAGGAGGCAGAAGCTTATGCACTTGAGAAAGATCAGGCTCCCAAAGGACGCTGGCATCATGTTCTGGAAAGCAAACCTATCCAATTCACTATTTTGACCACTGTTGCCATTCTAATTGGTGGGATCTTTGAGTTGGTACCAACCTTCCTGATTAAATCTAATGTACCTACCATTGCCAGTGTAAAACCTTATACACCACTGGAGTTGGAGGGCCGGGATATCTACATTAGGGAAGGGTGTGTGAGTTGTCATACTCAGATGGTGCGTCCGTTTAGAGATGAAACACTACGCTACCAAGGAGAGTATTCTAAGGCGGGCGAATTTGTGTACGATCATCCATTTCTCTGGGGATCAAAACGAACCGGACCAGATCTGCATCGGGTAGGAAGAAAGTATCTCGATTCATGGCACTATCAGCACATGCTCGATCCTACCAGTATGAGTCCGGGATCGCTAATGCCATCCTACCCATGGCTATTTGAGCAAGCACTCAATACATCCAAAGTTCCGGATAAAATTAATGCCATGAGAAGCCTAGGCGTGCCGTACCAGCAAGGATATGAGTCGATTGCGGTTGATGATCTAAATACTCAAGCACAACAGATTACCAAGCGTTTGAAAGAGGAGTTAGGAATAGATGTGCTACCCGAACTGGAGATAGTAGCCCTGATATCTTATCTACAACGTCTCGGAACTGATATAAAGGGAAACCCAACTGCTTCAATTAGTGAAATAACCCAAAAAGGAGAATAGTTATGTTTAAGCATTATTTTGAACTTGTAGAGAATGTCTCGGTTTGGCCGTTAGTATCGTTAACCATCTTTTTTGGGTTTTTCCTGATACTTATCCTATGGCTGTTTAAGGTTGATAAGAAATATATCAGAAAAATGAAAAACCTGCCACTTGATGATGAATCTAAAGATGGATCTTCCATCTCCACTAAGATGATCATTGTCTTGCTGTTGATGCTGGGATCTCCGGTTGCTAGTTTTGCTCAGGATTCAGCAGGTTCGGGGATGGATACCCAGACCATGCTCGCTGTGTTGGCGTTATTCGTACTGATAATCGCAGTATTAGTTTTGGTGGTTGCCGTTTACACCCTGAGCCTGTTAAAGGTTGCCATGCAAAAGGATGAACCTGAGACTGAAATGGTAGCTCAGAAAGAAAAACAGCGGAACTGGTTTTGGGACCAGTTCAATAAGAGTGTTCCTCAGGAGAAAGAAGCCACTATTTTGTTGGACCACAATTATGATGGAATCAGAGAATTAGACAACCATTTGCCACCGTGGTGGACAGCTTTCTTTTACATCTCTATCGTTTTTGGGGTGGTATACATGCTAATCTATCACGTGTTCAGCGCGGCACCGCTACCAGGTGAGTTGTATGATATTTCAGTGGCTGAGGCACAAGCTGCTGCAGTGGAACGCCTGGCAGCCGCAGAAGAGGAAGGTGGAGGCATCGATGAGTCTACCGTAGCCTTCTCAGATGAATCCTCAGTTATCGATAGTGGTAAAAAGATCTATGATATGCAATGTGCTTCCTGCCATCGAAATGACGGTGGAGGAAATATTGGACCCAATCTAACCGATGAGTATTGGTTACATGGGGGAAGTATGAGCGAAATCTTTGTATCGGTTAAATATGGTATTCCGGAAAAAGGAATGATCGCCTGGGAACCTCTTTTGAGCCCTGAACAAATGCGCGATGTTTCAAGCTACATCATGACGCTGGCAGGCACAAATCCACCTAATGCAAAGGCCCCGCAAGGAGAATTGTATCAGGCAGAAGACCAGGAAGTGGATGCTTCTTAGTTAAGTTGGTTTCAATAGGAGTTGGAAGGAAGCAATGGAAGAACTTTATCAATATGACCAGGAGTACCGTGATTCCCTGGCGACTGTAGACGCGGAAGGAAACCGGGTTTGGGTCTACCCTAAAAAGCCCAGTGGTAGACTGCACAATCTAAGGATCTTGGTCACCATAGTGCTACTAGCACTACTATTTTCTGGCCCATTCATCAAGGTCGACGGGCACCCATTATTCCTATTTAATATTTTTCAAAGGAAATTCATCCTGTTTGGACAGGTTTTTTGGCCGCAGGATTTCATCCTGTTTGGCCTGGGAATGATTACTTTCTTTGTTTTTGTGATCTTATTCACATCTGCCTTTGGCAGACTCTGGTGTGGTTGGGCCTGTCCTCAGACGCTTTTCATGGAAATGGTATTTAGAAAAATAGAATACCTGATCGAAGGGGATGCCAATCAGCAACGCAAGTTGAACGCTGCTCCCTGGACCTCCGATAAGATATTCAAGAAAGTATTTAAGCAGTTTATATTTATTGTGATATCGTTGATCATATCTCACCTGTTGATGGCTTATCTGATCGGGGTTGACCAAGTTAAAGATTTGATCGCCGCTGGCCCTGCGCAGGAAATTGCAGGATTCCTGGGCCTGTTGGTATTTACTGGGATTTTCTACGGTGTTTTCGCCTATTTCAGGGAACAGGCCTGTATAGTGGTGTGTCCCTATGGTCGTTTACAAGGAGTATTATTGAATAAAGACTCTATAGTGGTAGCCTATGATTGGCTCAGGGGAGAACCAAGGGGGAAACTAAAAAAAGGAAAAGTGGATCAGGAGAAAGGGGATTGCATTGACTGCAAACTCTGTGTTCATGCTTGCCCTACCGGTATAGACATCAGAAATGGTACCCAGCTCGAATGTGTTAATTGTACCGCTTGTATTGATGCCTGTGACCAGGTTATGACCAAGATCCAAAAACCTACGGGGCTTATACGGTACGACTCCTATAATGGTATCAACGAAGGCAATCCATTGAAATTCCGTGGAAGATTAGTAGGATATGCTGTGGTATTAACGGCACTGTTGGGTATACTGTCATACTTGTTGATCAGTAGGGCTGAAGTAGAAACCACGGTATTGAGAGTGCCCGGTCAGTTGTTTCAGGAGACACCTGAAGGAAAAATTAGTAATTTGTATAACATTCAGGTAATCAATAAAACATTTGATGATATCAGCTTAGAGATTAAAGTATTAGATCCGCCAGAAGCTACCATAAGCCGAGTTGGTGAAGCGGACATAGTAGTTCCTGCTAATGGAATGGTAGAAGGGGTGTACTTTGTAGAGATACCACCAGAATTGGTCTCAGGAACTAAGACACCGATTAAGTTGGGAATATTCAAAGGCGAAGAAAGGGTGGAACGCATAAAAACCAATTTCCTCGGACCCACCAGATAAACTATGAATTGGGGTTCTAAAATCACGATCGCTTTCCTGGCCTTTGCCATGTTCTTGGGAGTGCTGATCTACCGGGTGTATCAGGCCAAAATACATCTGGTGGCAGATGACTATTATGAACAGGAATTGGCATACCAGGAGCAAATAGATAAACTTGAGAATGAGCA
Organism: Cyclobacteriaceae bacterium; assembly: GCA_028289505.1. Taxonomy (GTDB): domain Bacteria; phylum Bacteroidota; class Bacteroidia; order Cytophagales; family Cyclobacteriaceae; genus SZUA-3. The sequence continues at coordinate 1,305 of JANQPK010000108.1, read as the reverse complement.
AGCACTTGAGAAATCAGTGGACATTGAACTCAAGAGTGAACTGAAGATTTTATCCATCCGATTTCCAAAGAACCTAGCCATAGAATCGGGACATCTTGAGTTATACCGGCCATCAGATGCCTCTTTGGACCGCAAATGGAAACTAAAGCTGGATCAAGACAATACTCAAATCCTCTCCACTAAGAACTTGGCCAGTGGTTTATGGCAGGTCAAAATTGAATGGCGCGATCAGTCCAACGCCTATCTAAAGCAAGAAAATCTATATTTACCATGATCTGGAGCGCCTTGGTACTTGGATTTATGGGCAGTATACATTGCCTAGCTATGTGTGGTCCTTTGGTTATGACGCTGAACGCCAAACGGCGGCAATCGAATTCTGACAAATTCCAGTACAATATGGGTAGGATATTTACCTACAGTTTATTGGGGATGCTGGCAGGTATATTTGGTTCGGGTATTCAATGGGCTGTTGGGCAACAGTTTCTATCGGTGATTACCGGAGTATTACTGCTGTTGGCGGTGTTGGTTGGCTGGGTTGGTCACCAGAATAACATTAGCTGGTTATCAGGAACTTTTGCTAGGATTAAGATGCGTTTAGCAAAGATGCTAAACGGGAATAGGACCAGTATGTGGTGGTTTGGTGTATATAACGGTTTATTACCATGTGGGCTAACTTACGTGGCGCTGGCCGCCTCGGTGGCAACAGGAAGTATCTGGGAGTCAATTTTGTATATGGCGTTCTTTGGCCTGGGTACCAGCCCAATGATGTTGGCGATTGTGAGTGGTTTCCAAAGGATAAATCGAAAATGGATAAGCGGAAATAAATTGGTTAATGGTTTTACTTGCCTTTTGGCTATCTTGTTAATTGTGAGGGGGCTGGGCCTTGGGGTACCGTATCTGAGCCCTGACCAGCATCAGCCGCACCATCATCATCATGAAAACCACACTACCAAAGACTAGTAATTAATGGGTGATTTGAACGTACTTCCGGTTCTGAGCACAACCGATCTAAGGGACTATACTCAATTACTGTTTAATGATGTGGAAGCCCTGGAGATCATGATAGCCGAGGGCATGTTTGAAGAAGGGGTGCATCGCATAGGGGCGGAGCAGGAGCTGTGCCTGGTAGACAACCATGGCTTACCTGCTCATTTAGTTGAAGAGGTCCTGGATAAAGTCAAGGACGAGCATTTTACTACTGAGCTCGCCAAGTTTAACATGGAAATTAATCTGGATCCATTGGAGTTGAAGGACGATTGTTTCACCAAATTAGAGCAGGATTTACAGCAGCTATTAGGAAAATGT
>JANQPK010000257.1 GCA_028289505.1 Cyclobacteriaceae bacterium | reverse complement strand
TTAAAACAGCTTAGAAGAAGAAATTGGGAAGATTTCCCACAGGATCCGGATGATGTCGATGCTGTCATCATAACCCACAGCCACATCGATCATATTGGCTATCTGCCTAGGCTATATAAACAAGGGTTCAGGGGGAAAGTGCATTGTAACCCTGCTACTAGTGATCTGATGCGAATCATGCTAAAAGACTCCGCTAAGATCCAGGAAGAAGAAGCGGCCTACGCTCTAAAAAGAGGTTACTCAAAACACAAAGACCCCAAACCACTGTACACAGTGGAACATGCAGAAGGGCTATTTAAAAATTTCGAAACCCACCCTGGACATAGCTGGATCGACCTCAATGCCACAGTCAGTATGCGATTCCTGAATGCTGGGCATATTCTTGGTTCCTCCATTGTCGAAATCCAGATTCGCGGTAATTCACAAACCAAAAGGGTCGTGTTTTCAGGAGATTTGGGAAGATACGATCAACCAGTACTCAGTGATCCTGCAGCCGTCACCCAGGCTGATGCATTATTTGTTGAGTCTACCTACGGAGATCAAAATAATCCACCCATATCACCCAAACAAGCACTGGCTGATACTGTAAATCAGGCACATGATAATGGTGGTTGTGTGCTGATACCGGCATTTGCTCTGGGTCGGACTCAGCTGGTGGTTTACTATTTGAAGGAACTACTGGAAGAAGGAAAAATACCCACCATCCCAGTATACATCGATAGTCCCATGGCCATTAGTGTTACTGACTTATATAAAAAACATTTCGAGGAGCACAAACTGCGGGAAAGCGAGCTAGAACAGTCAGTTTTTGACTACCATGGACTACGATATTGTGAAACCGCCAGGGAAAGCAAGGCCATAAATGAGATTAAAAATAACGCTATTATTATATCGGCCAGTGGGATGTGTACGGGAGGAAGAATATTGCATCATCTATTTCATCGGCTACCCAGGCAGGCTGATACCGTACTTTTTGTAGGTTACCAGGCAGTTGGAACCAGGGGTAGAAGAATTCTGGAGCAAGAGCCCACCATTAGGATATTTGGCCAGGAAGTACCGCATCGTTGTAACGTAAGCAAAATATCCGGATTATCTGCCCATGCCGACCACTCTGAGCTGTTGCGCTGGCTTGGCAATTTTGAGCGGAGTCCAGAACATGTATTCATTACCCACGGTGAACCAGATGCTGCCTATGCACTTTCTGAAGCACTGCAGCGGCAAAGTAACTGGCGTCCGGTAGTTCCAGACTACCTTGAATGGCACCAGTTATTCGACTTAGCTTAATTCCTTCCGTATAATTTATTAATGCCATGCAACCAATTTCGGGAATTTGGCATCGATAGTATAGATGAATATCTATGGGATTGAAACTTTACAAATCCTTGTCTGAAGAATCCATAATCGAAGGCTGTATCCAACGGAATCAACGGGCTCAACGAATGTTGTATGAGAAATTTGCACCGGCAATGTATCCCTTGTGTCTGCGCTATGTAAGGGAGATTAGTGAAGCGGAAGATGTATTGATATCAGGATTCATGAGGGCATTTGAAAAAATCAATACCTACTCTGGCAAAGGAAGCTTTTCCGGTTGGCTGCGAAAAATAATGATCAATCAGGCTCTTGGACATTTGAGAAAGAATAAAACCATGTATCTGGAAGTCGATATTGAGGCAGCTGAATATCAGCAACAGGCAATAGATAGCGGAAATCATCTGGAAGCTGATGACCTGCTAAAGCTAGTACGACAATTGCCAATGGGTTATCGTACGGTGTTCAATCTATATGCCATCGAAGGATATAGTCATAAAGAGATCGCTGAACTTCTGGGAATTAGTGAAAACACCAGCAAGAGCCAGCTGAGTCGTGCCCGCGGATTATTGCAGAAACAAATTTTAGGAGAAAATCAGCCCACCACAAAAGTAATAAAGCATGAATGAGCAAAATTTTGACAGGCTATTTAGGGAAAAGCTAGCCGGTTATTCACAATCACCACCTGCTGGTCTGGCTAAAGAAATAGAGCACCAGTTGGTACAGCAAAAACGGAAAGCCTGGTGGCAATTTGCTCGAGTGGCAGCCGCCTTGGCCTTGATTGCTGCCAGTGTTTATTTACTTACTTTCTTAAACTCATCCCCCGTGCAAACTAACCAGATTGCCGGAAATAAACAGTCGGTAAATATCCCAACACCTTTGATGGAGCCGGAACTCAATCAAACTTCATTTATTGAGCCACCTGCGCTGGTGGAGCGCATTACGCCCATACCTCAATCCAAATCCAATCGGATTAGTCAACCAATGGAAAAGACGAAATCCCCAGTAGGTGCTTCAGAGCCAAAGTCAGAAATACATGAATCACAAGCAGAAGATGTTTTGGTGAGTCAGGTTGAAGAAATTGGCAAAACCGAAAAATATAAGGTCACCATTATCTACAAAAAAGCTTCCAGGGGGTCTGGTGAGTCGCAAGAGCTCGCTCAGGTCCAACCACCTGAGAGCCAGCAAAAGACTAAGAATAGAAAGAAGTTCTGGCGCAAAGCTAAGATGGTTGATCCTAGCTTCACACTGGCCGGATTGCGGGCCACCAAGGACCAACTACTAGCTATCAACAAAAAAGAGAAAGAATCGAAACCTAATTGAAAATGAAACTATTTAAGCATTTGCTGTTAACAACAGTTTGTTTCATCATAGCCTTTGCGGTACAAGCTATGAGCCATCCGACCGACACGGTGATTATAGAACTGGATAACAACGCTAGGATAATAATCTATGTAGAAGATGCTGAAGATCTCAAAGATCTGGAAAACTACGACATCAATGCCATGCTTCGCGACCTTAATCTCTCCATCGACTCATCCGGGGCCGATACCAGACATCTGGTAATAGAAGATGAAAGCGGAGAGAACTATTTATCAGACACCACCATCGTGCTCAATGAAGATAATGGCATCACTTATAAGGAGGGAGATTATGAGGGAGATGAATTCAAAATTAATCTCTGGAATTACAGGATTACTGCCAAAGTAAAGGATTGGGACGACTATGAAGAGGAATTTGAAGATTGGGATGATGGTCCGGAGTTCCAGAAATCCGAACGTATTGAAGATGGGCCAGGCTCATTTGGTAAATTTGCTTTTGAATTTGGCATGAACAATTATCTGGAAAATGGAGATTTTCCAGACGCCAACGCCGCACCCTACGCAGTGAGACCCTGGGGTTCCTGGTATGTTGGGATTGGATGGTCGAGAACCAACTATGTATCCCGGTCCTTTCTATTTGAGTGGGGAGGTAATTTCACCTGGTACAATTTCAAATTGGAAGACGATGATATCGTGATCACCAAAGGTCCTGAAATGGTAGAATTCAACCCGCTTCCGTCGGAATTCAATGGTAAGAAAAGTAAACTGACTGCCTCCTATTTTAACGTCTCATTCGTACCCATGATTGATTTCAGCGGCAATAAAAGGAAGGTCAAAAGCCTCGAAAGCGGCAGCTTTAGAATTGAAAACTACAAAAAACGAGGTTTCAGATTTGGAGTTGGTGTATATGGTGGATACCGCTTGGGAAGTCACTCCAAAATTAAATACCGACAAGACGGTTCTACCGAAAAAGATAAAGAGAACAACAGTTTTTTCCTGCAAAACTGGAGATACGGGGTAAGAGCGAGAATGTCCGTCAGAAGTTTAGATGTATTTTTCAACTATGACCTGAATGACCTTTTCAGCGAAGGGCGAGGTCCTGAGCTTAATGCATTCAGCTTCGGGATAATCCTTTAGGGAATAGGGGAATTAGGGAATGGGGGAATAATGATTGGAGATTGATGATTAATGATTATGAAGTAGTGGGCTTATGATCCGTAACCCGTAACTGCCTCAATTTGTTGGGGGTTACAAATTGAGGCTATTTCTTACATCCGTTTGGTAATTCGGTGCAATAAAAAGTAATCCAGCCTATTACAAGGTAATTTCACCTATTTATTTGCACCAAAAGTATAATTATGAATACCAACGGAAGAATATGGATCTGTGCACTGTTTTTAGCAGGTTTTTGGGCCTGTAGTGACGATTCGGATAATTTAAACCAGGAAATCACTGCAGAAGATATCGAGAATGCCAGCATAATTGACGAGGCGTCAATTCCCTTTCTGGATGCTGTGACTGTTTCTAACGATATACTTTCTGACCAAGAAGTGATCACGGGCCGTACTATGAACTGCTATACAATTGAATCCACACAAATAGATAATCAATTACTGATATCATTTGAGTCGAACTGCACCGGAGATGACGGTAAAGTACGATCTGGAAACATGCTCATTGAATGGACCGGTTCAGAAGAAAATAACGATTTCAGCTATACCACTATCTTTGATGGATACGAGGTCGATGGGTATGGATTGGCAGGCAGCATTAGCGTTTCTAATCTTGCAGCTAATCAAAATGGGTTTGGCTTTAACGTGTTGGTGGATGATGGCATCGTGACCTGTCCTGATGGCAAGCAGATCACCTATGAGCAGGATTTCAATTACGATTTCAGCTTTGCAGAGCTTCTAGAACTAAGGATCACTGGTACCACCACCGGTGCTGGAAAAGAAGGCAACACTTATTCGGCTACCATTACCGAAGCCATATTAGTGGTATCTGGATGTGATCATGCCGTTTCCGGAACCTTCAATGCCTCTTTCAACGGTAGACCCATGATTACCGTTGATTACGGCGATGGCACCTGCGATAATAAAGCATTGGCATCGCGAGGAGACAATTCGCTTTCATTCGATTTGGACTAGAATTTTAAGAGCAAGGGTCTCTCAGGGGTTCTTGCTCTTTTCTTAATATGCTTCACTCCATCATCAATTATCTATTGCTGATTGCTGATCACGGTCAAGTCTTTTTCGGTAAGGGGAAGATCCCGTTTCAACCGTTCCAGAGTTGGACGATAAAACGAGAGTATCAACAAAAGAATGGGATAAGTGGCCACAAATAATTGATGTTCGGTAAACATCAACAAGCCCACGGAGACCATGCAGGAGACCATACCCAGCGCATAGAAAATCACAGAAGCTTTTCTGTAACCTTGTAGCTTCTTTTCAAATGTCCAATCGATATCAATCAATGCTATGTTTCGCTTGAAAAGTCGACGGGCAAAATAGACTACCAAAAACAACAGCAGCGCTGCCACATAATGAAGGACACTACTTTGTTCAAAGTCTGTTAATATGCCTTCCTTGATTGGTAGGTATACCACCGGAAACAACACCAGAGGAAGCGCTATCAAACCGTAATAGATTAGATTTAATTTGTCGATATAATCCTTAATAGCAGCATTCATAGCACTCTCTTACCAATAGTGTCATTTAATCAATCTCAACCTCATCAACTCAATCAGAGTAATCAATGCCAATGAAGCAAACAAAATCATTCGGATATCCACCGGTCCATAAAAAGAAGGTATCAAGTTTACCAGTGAGGAAATAAATACCAAAAGAGCTACTATAGTAGCAATTGGTATCAAAAGCCCAGGTTTTTTTTCAGATAATAGACCCACCAGGATCAAAGGCGCTAATAAGGCGGTACCAGAGAAACTGGTTAGTGCTAAAGGCACCAGTTGTTTGATACTGAGAATTGAAAACACCAAGGCTGCTACTCCAAATATTAGAATAAAGATCCTGGTAATGGCCAAGGCTTTCTGATCATCCGATTTTAATAAAGAACGGAGCTCTGTGCCCAAGGCAAATATCTGAGAGTCAGAGGTGGAAATAGCAGCTGCAATTAGCCCAATTAACCCCAATGCAGCTATGGCAGGAGCTTGATCGTAGAGCAGTACGTGCCCGATGAACTCATCTCTTGGGAGATCGGGGTACAGGATTGCCCCATATAACCCCATAAATAGGGTGGGTAAAATCACCAGTACTGCAAAAATTCCCAGCCCTATAGCCATTCTGCGCAAGGCAGAATTACTCTTCATGATAATAATACGGGTAGATATCTGTGGCTGGGTAAAAGGTAGTATGGCAATGGATACTGCAGACAGAATGTAAAACTGGGTGGTAAAAAGTCCATTAGGTCCAGGAACCGAAAGCAAAGCGGCATTGATCGACTCTAC
>JANQPK010000243.1 GCA_028289505.1 Cyclobacteriaceae bacterium | reverse complement strand
GTTGTATTCGAACCAGCCAATCAACAGCTTTTCGTATAGCGGGATGGTTTTTATCCACCTGATAACATTCAAAAGCGACCAGTACCGACCAAGTTCCATAAATATAGTTGGTGCCCCATCGCCCGAACCAGGACCCATCAGACTCCTGTTCGGCCAACAGGTAGTGGTAACATCGTTTGCAAACTTCGGTATACTTGGGGTCATCCTTAAATTGACCTAAAAGCATTAAGCAACGGCCGCTAACATCACTGGTAGGTGGATCCAGTAGTGCACCATGGTCTGCGAATGGAATCTCATTCAAATAGTAGTAGGTGTTATCGGCATCGAAGGCCCCAAATCCGCCATTTTTTGATTGCAAACCTGCTGTCCATTCCGCCGCTCTGCTAATATTCTCCAGGTATAGAGGGTTTCCGGATCTAAGCATGGCATAGGCAGCGAAAGCAGTATCGTCAAGGTCCGGATAGTAATCGTTCTTGAATTGAAAGGGCCAGCCACCTGGTTGCAGTTTTGGCTTGGTCAGGCTCCAATCACCACTGGTATCTAGGAGTTGCTCGCTTTTCAACCAGTCAAGTCCATTGCTATTTGCATCGCTTTCTGCGTTAGTTTCTTGTAATGCGCAAACCGCTAGCAAGGTATCCCAGATTGGTGATACACAAGGTTGGCAGTAGGCATCATCATTTCTTATTACCAACAATTTTTCCAGTGCCGTTTTGGCATCGGTACGATAAGGATGATCCTGATGGTAGCCTAGTAAGTCCAGTGCTTGATAGGCATTGACCATTGCCGGGAAGATGGCGCCTAAACCAGATTCACCATTCAGTCGCTCAATCACCCAATTCTCCGCTCTTTTAAGGGCTTTTTTGCGGATAAAGCCAGGGATAAATTGCTCCAACATGAACCCAGCCCTTTCTAGTTTGAGCACTAGGCTATTCAGCCGAGAACGTACCGGAAAATAGTCTTGCTCCAGGTCAGGGGGAACCAGGAATAGTTCTTCGATACCGATGTTGAGCGGATTGCGCGCCTTGGCCTTTAAGCTACAAAGGATGAAAAGCGGTACCATTACGGTACGTGACCAATAGGAAACCTTTAACAAGTGGAAGGGGAACCAGGTGGGAAGTAACATGGTCTCAACAGGAATAAAAGGAACACCTCTCCAGGGGATTTGTTGAAACATGGCCAGGGTAATACGCGTGAATACGTTGGCCCTGGCAGCTCCACCCATAGAATGAACTAAATGTTTAGCCTTCAGCATGTGGTCATCAGTTGACTCATCCCCAGCTAGTTTTAGCGCATAATAGGCTTTAGTGGTACAGCTAATATCCGAACTGCCACCCTGATACAAAGGCCAACCACCATCATCATTTTGACGATCGCGTATGTAGTTAGCCAATTTATCCTGAAGTGCCTGGTCAATTTCGTCCATGAAGTGCATCATCAGAATGTATTCAGCGGGGATGGTGCAATCAGCTTCTAACTCGTAACACCAATATCCCAAGGGATGCTGCTGGGATTTAAGATTTGCGGAGGCTTTATTGATCGATTCATCCAGAACCTGCTGAGCAACCGTGTTTTCAGGGGTAAGTAGGCCAAGTGCTGATCGAGTTATTCCCATATTTCGCTTCTATCGCCTTAAGTTAGTCCTTTGAATGGATACGTTCAAACCCCGGTGAAGTTACTTAGCTTTGCTTTAGGTAAGGGATTAGCGATTGATCTGAAAAGCAGTTTAAGCAATGAATTATTGGATACAGCGATTCCAGATAGAGCAATGGTTGCCTTCACACTTGTTCTTGAAATTTTTACCTGGCTGCCGTCGGTATACCCAGGGTTAAAGTGAATCTTTCTCAATGTGAGCAAAGCCATTCCCAGTGCCCACAGACAAAATTCCCTGATGCCTTTTTCCCTAGGTGGGATTAGCAGGGTGTAGCGCAGTGCATTCTTTAAATGATGGTGGGCGATTCCTACCAGATGCTCCAACCCATTCTGAAAGTCAGTATTACTCGCCAGAGAAATGGTTTCATCCAGCCGCAGACCATGACTTTCGAATAGGTCCCGAGGTAGCCAGCAGGCACCCCTTTCCTGATCATCCCAGACGTCCTTCAGAATATTGGTCATTTGCAGGCCCTGTCCAAACGAACTGGAAAGTTGAAACAACTGCTCTCTCTGATTATTGATTTCCTCTGAGTAATAACAAAAAAGGTCTGTTAGCATTTCACCCACTACTCCAGCTACATGATAACAGTATTCATCCATTTCTTGTTGGTTCTTCAATCCTCGGGGATTGGCATGTTCCTGGAAATGGATCATACCTGATGACATAATGCGCACACATCGGATCAGCGCCAGCCGCTGGATATCGGCAAACGACTTGGTAATTAAAATTACTCTGTCCAGTTGTCTGATCAATTCATGCTCTGCTGGTATGGCATGGTGGGTCAATTTGGGAGCTAACTGGGATATTAGTAAAGCTGGATCCTGATTGGATTCCAATATCTCTAAGAACAATTGGCAAAGGGTTCTTTTCTGCTCTGCCGATAGCCCTGGCTCATCTTCAATGGTATCTACAATACGACACAATAGATAGGCATTAGAAACCACATCCCTTAACGCCACTGGAAGCTGAGGGATGGTCAATGCAAAGGTCCTGGAGACCCCTGCCAGCATGGATGCCTGAAAATCACGCTCAGGTTGCAAAATTTCGGAACCAGCTGGAAGCTCTTCTCGTTTAGTACTTGTATCCAACACCCTTTTATTATATTTAGGTTCACCACAAATTAATTCAAATAGCTATGCATGTCAAACTTGCCAAACCAAGAAGTTTTTGTGCGGGAGTGGTTAGAGCAATTGATATCGTTGAACGCTCCCTTGAATTATATGGCTCCCTAGTATATGTTTTGCATGAAATCGTGCATAATCATCATGTAGTTGATCAATTACGACAAAAGGGAGCAGTTTTCGTAGAGTCTCTTGATGATATCCCTTCTGGAGAAAAAGTTGTCTTCAGTGCCCATGGAGTGGCCAAAAACAGAATTACCGAAGCAAAAGAGAAAGGACTTGAGATTATGGATGCTACCTGTCCCTTGGTGACCAAAGTTCATCTGGAGGTACAGAGATATGCCGAGGAAGGCAAAGAGGTCATTCTTATTGGTCATGAGGGTCACGTAGAAGTGATCGGTACTTTGGGGCAGTACGATACTTCATTAGGTGGCGCTATGTATTTAGTGCAGTCGGTAGAAGATGTAGCAACCCTCCAGGTGAGAAATCCCGATGCTTTGGGTTACGTCACACAAACTACCTTATCGGTTTTTGATACCGAGCAAATCATCCAGGCTCTAAAGGAAAAATATCCAAAGATAGTGGGACCCAAAAGTGACGATATTTGCTATGCCACCCAAAACCGACAGCAGGCGGTAGTGGATTTGTCAGGGGAAGTGGATGTGTTGTTGGTGGTGGGAACTGAGAATAGTTCCAACTCTAACAGGTTGAGGGAGGTTGGGGAGCAGCATGGGGTAAGGTCCTATCTAATCCCGGGCCCAGCGGATATAAATCCCCAATGGTTTTCCGACGATATGGTAGTTGGGGTTACTGCCGGAGCTTCGGCACCTGAAATACTGGTCGACGGCGTTTTAGCACGATTGAATGAACTGGGAGCAACTTCAACGGTAGAGATCCCGGCTGAAGATGAAAGAATAACCTTCCCTTTACCCAAAGCATTGAGGACAGTTACCCGATAACAAAGTCAAAAGCAAAATACACCATGAGCGTACCCATAAGACAACAGATTACCGTAGCCAAATACATCATTAATCAAAAACTAAAAGGCAATAAACGTTACCCATTAGTCTTAATGCTTGAACCCCTATTTCAGTGTAACCTGGCTTGTGCCGGATGCGGTAAAATCGCCTACCCGGATCACATTTTAAAGAAAAGGATGCCTGTGGAGGATGCCTTGAAAGCTGTTGATGAGTGTGGAGCCCCTATGGTTTCCATACCTGGAGGGGAGCCATTAATTCATAAAGAGATGCCCCAATTAATTCAGGGATTGATAGAAAGGAAAAAATACGTTTATCTCTGCACCAATGCCATTCTATTGAAACGAAAAATGGATGATTACCAACCTTCCCCGTTTCTGACGTTTTCGGTGCACCTGGATGGGAACCGAGAACGACACGATGAATCGGTTTGCAAAGAGGGGATTTTTGATGTGGCGGTGGAAGCCATAAAGATGGCGGTGAAAAGAGGTTTCCGAGTTACCATAAATTGTACCCTATTTCAGGGTGAGGACCCTGATGAGGTAGCAGAGTTTTTTGATTATGCCATGACGCTGGGAATAGAGGGCATTACCATATCTCCTGGTTATAGCTATGAGAAAGCACCCCGACAGGATGTTTTTTTACCCAGGACTAAAAGCAAAGAACTGTTCAGGGAAATATTCAAAAGACAGCGGAAAAATGGCGCCAAATGGGATTTCAACCAATCGGATTTGTTCCTGGATTTTCTGGCGGGTAACCAGACCTACGAGTGCACCCCTTGGAGTAATCCTACCTATAATATTTTCGGTTGGCAAAAACCTTGCTACCTATTGGATAAAGAAGGCTTTGCCAGTTCCTTCAAAGAATTAATGGAGGAGACGGATTGGGATAAATACGGTACCGGCAAAAACCCCAAGTGCGATAATTGTATGGCGCATTGCGGATATGAGGGTACTGCGGTGGAGGATACCTTCGCCAATCCCTTGAAAGCATTGAAAGTGCACTTGAGAGGACCCAAAACAGAAGGTGATATGGCTGAGGAGGTTCCCATCCTCTACAAATAGTAGTTAATATTGATGATCTATCTGGCAGTTGCCGCCCTTACCCTGTGGTTGATCATATTCTTGCTTCCCTGGAGACCTTGGCTGGTTAAGGAACAGTTCGAAGTAAATAGTTTGAGTTTGAGTGTGGATCTTCAAGATGTTACGGTGTTGATTCCAGCCCGAAATGAGGAACAAGTTATTGGATCAACGCTCAATGCAGTATTGGATCAAGGGTCAGGGTTGTCGGTGACGGTAATTAACGATCAGTCAACCGACCAAACCGCTGCTATCCTTAGGGACTACTCATCCAGGATTTCAGTAATTAATAGTGCCGCATTACCTGAAGCATGGAGTGGAAAATTGTGGGCCCTGGAGCAGGGTAGGAGACGGGTAAATACTACTTTTATATTATTGTTGGATGCCGATATCTTCATTAAACCAGGGGTAATCTCCGGACTGCGTCAGTTAATGAAAGAAAATAAAAAAGACCTGGTGTCATTGATGGCAAAACCACCGCTTAACACTTTCTGGGAACGAATGTTAATGCCGGCATTTGTGTATTATTTTAAGCTGTTGTATCCTTTCTTTTTGGCTAATAGTAACTCAAAATACGTGGCGGCGGCGGCTGGTGGTTGTATCTTGATTAAAACTAAAGTACTGGAAGATATTGGAGGTTTTACTGCCATTGGGACAGAGCTGATCGATGATTGTCAACTGGCGCGCCAAGTAAAGAATGCAGGCTATACCACCTGGCTGGGTTTGACCCATAGCATTCTCAGTGCCAGACCTTACCAAGGGTTAGCAGAGATCTGGAACATGGTAGCACGTACTGCTTATACGCAACTAAACCACAGTATGCTGTTGCTGTTGCTATGCACTGCAATCATGGTGCTGGCATATCTGGTACCGGTGATGGTACTATGGAGTAACCAGCAGACAGCTATTCTGGGAGGCATTACCCTGTTAGTCATGCATATTACCTACCTTCCCATATTGAGCTACTACCGTAGGTCCTGGCTATGGGCACCTGCTATGTCAATTACCGCGGCAATGTACCTGGGTATGACCTGGACTTCCGCATTCAGGTACTGGAGTGGTGAGCGAATGAGATGGAGAGGACGGATCAATTAAGAATTAACCATTTACAATTAAGAATAGCTATGAAAAAGGAATGGCCTGAATTGAATTATCAAGCGTACGCCGACACGGTTAAACTAGTCCATTTATGGACCCAGATCATCGGAAAAATAAGGCTTCGCAAAATGCCCTGGCTCAATCACTCCTGGCATGTGAGTTTGTATGTATCACCCAGGGGTTTTACTACTGGTAGTATACCTGCTGGTCTGGGTCTGTTTGAAATTGAATTTGATTTTATCAATCACTTATTACATTTCCGCACTAGCGCAGCCTCCGGTGTTAAAATACCATTACAATCACAAACGGTGGCCCAATTCTACCAACAGGTATTCGATCAACTCGAGCAGTTGCAAATACATGTTGATATACATGCTGCACCCAATGAAATGGATCCGGCCATCCTCTTTGCAGAAGACCATCGACCGCAAACCTATAATCCAGAGCAGATGACCAAGTTATGGGAAGCTTTTGTTTGCATACATAAAGTGTTCCTAAAGTTCAGGGCAGGTTTTGTGGGAAAATGCAGTCCGGTACATCTTTTCTGGGGCGCCTTTGACCTGGCAGTGACCCGCTTTTCCGGACGCAGCGCCCCCGAACATCCAGGGGGTATGCCTAATATGCCCCTGAAAGTAATGCAGGAGGCCTATTCACATGAAGTAAGCAGTGCTGGATTTTGGCCTGGAGGCGACGATTTTCCCCAGCCAGTATTTTATTCGTATTGCTATCCCACTCCTGAAGCATTTAGTAAGCAACCGGTACAACCCGAGCAGGCTTTCTACAGCGATGATTTGGGCGAATTTTTCCTCAGCTACAACGATGTGCAGTCATCAGACGATCCTGATGCAACTTTGATGAGTTTCTTGGAATCCACCTATAAAGCTGCTGCTGACACAGGTAATTGGGATCCAAAGCTGGAGGTGGATTATAGTGAGTATGATTCGAAATAATCATTTACAGTAAATTTCAGGCTTCCAAACTATGGGCTCTATGCGTATCCCTTGTATTTTTTTGCTGTTGTTTATGGACTGCACTGATTCGGTTCAGAATCAGTTTAACATTAATACCATTGATGAAAACCTTATGACTACACCTGTCAAAGATATACATAGTTATGCCGAGCCCAGTCAGGCTATTATGCAGCACCTTAAATGGGAGGCTCAAGTAGATTTTGATAGCTCTCGTATTTCTGCCAAAGCTTCCATTCGAATATCGAGAGACCCCAAAGTAGAGGTATTATTGCTGGACACTAAAAACTTGCAAATCGACAGTGTGCATGCAGGTACTGAAACTGAGGCAGTGCCTACGAGTTTTAAGCTGGCCAAGCCAGATGAAATCTTAGGAAGCGCCTTGGAAATAGAGCTCCCTGAGCAGGCAGATTGGGTCCACATTTACTACCAAACTACTGAACAAGCGGAAGCGTTACAATGGCTGAATCCCCAGCAGACTGCAGGAAAAACCCACCCCTTTCTTTTTACCCAATCACAAGCTATACTGGCTAGAACCTGGATTCCGCTGCAGGATAGTCCAGGAATTCGGTTTACCTATGAAGCTACCGTGAAGGTGCCACCCCAGATGCTAGCATTGATGAGTGCTTCCAATCCCCAGCATAAAAACGCCTTGGGCATTTATCACTTCCGAATGGAGCAGCCAATACCAGCTTATCTAATGGCGCTGGCGGTGGGGGATATTTATTTTCAATCCTTGGGACCAAGATCGGGCGTTTATGCTGAACCTGAGGTTATTGAATCTGCAGCCTACGAATTCGGAGAGTTGGAGCAAATGATTTCCATTGCGGAAGAGCTTTATGGGCCTTATCGCTGGGATCGATACGATATCATCGTATTACCCCCAAGTTTTCCTTTTGGAGGAATGGAAAACCCAAGGCTGACCTTTGCCACCCCCTCCATTCTCGCAGGTGATCGATCTTTAACATCACTGGTCGCACATGAATTAGCCCATAGCTGGTCGGGTAATCTGGTTACCAACGCCACTTGGGAAGATTTCTGGCTTAACGAAGGCTTTACGGTTTATTTTGAATATCGCATTATGGAGGCACTTTACGGTAAAGAATATGCGGAGATGTTGGCACTGCTCTCCTTACAAGACCTAAGGGCTGAAGTAAAAGAAATGATGGAAAGCAAACGCGGTAGTGACACACATTTAAAACTGGATCTAAAAAATCGAAATCCGGACGACGGTGTCACCACTATCGCCTATGACAAGGGTTACTATTTCTTACGATGGATTGAGATGAGAGTAGGAAGGAATAACTGGGACCAATTCATAGTTGATTACTTTGAGGAAAATGCCTTTCAAAGTATGACTACTGCACGTTTTTTGAGATTTCTGCAAAAGAACCTGATTGATAAGCATAATATTAACCTTTACCGTGATGAACTGGAGGAATGGATATATCACAGTGGACTCCCAGAAAGTCTACCGGAGCCTAAGTCCGAAAAGTTTGAGCTAGTAGAAGAATCGCTCAAAAAGTGGTTAGAGCAAGGAGAAATGCCAAATACCGCAGAATGGAGTACCCATGAATGGCTGCATTTCATTAAGGCCCTTCCGGGGGACTTGGACACAGCAGCGGTTAGGTCCCTGGATCAAGCCTACAATCTTACGCAGAGTAGAAATGCGGAGATCCAGGCAGCCTGGTACCAACAGGCAATACGATATCAATATCAAGCTGCATATCCAGCTATGGCAGATTTCCTAAATCAGGTAGGCCGACGCAAATTCCTGGCGCCACTTTATACTGCCTTGGCTGGTTCAGAAAAGGACAAGGTATTTGCGTTAAAAGTGTACCAGCAAGCTAGGCCTAATTATCATTTTGTTTCGGTTAATACCATAGATGAGATACTTCAGTATGAATTAGAAATTGGGAATTAGGAATTATGATGTATAGTCGCAATGTTACTTAAGCTTTCTAGTAAGCAAAGGTTTTTTC
>JANQPK010000239.1 GCA_028289505.1 Cyclobacteriaceae bacterium | reverse complement strand
GGGTCAACCAACCCCAAATCCTACTCGAAACAGCGGTCCCTCTGAAACTACACCCCCTCCGGTAACTTTTGAGGATATATTACGTGAGCTTACCGGGACACCTGCAGGACCCCCACCAGAAAAATCAAAACCACTACCCTTTGATGAGGAGCCTGAACCACTCGATGCCGACTACTACCCTGAGCACGAAGATGAAACTGCTTTTGAAGTACTGGAGCCGGTAGTTGAAAAGAAGATAACTACGGTTACCCCATCTGTTGGGAGGTTTAAGGAATTCGAGGTTAAAAGAGATAAGAGCTCAAAGGCAGCCAAAGCGGCTTTTAAGGCTTTTCGCAGCAAGCAAGGTGCCAGGCAAGCCTTCATTATGAAAGAGATCTTTGATAGAAAGTATTAAGGATCTTAGAGCTAAGATCTTAGAGCTAAGATCTCGAAAGGTTCTCTAGTCTTGGGTAAAACTAAAAGCAATGATATTGGCCCCCATCTGAAGCGCGAGCTGGCGTACAGATTCCGGATCGCCGTAGACACTTTGATCCTCCCAACCATTGCCCAGGTCGGATTCGTAGGAGTAGTAGCATACCAGTCTACCTTGGTATAGTATGCCTAAACCCTGAGCTGCCTTACCATCATGCTCGTGAATTTTTGGCAAACCCTGTTCAAAAGTAAATTTTTGTCGGTAAATGGGATGGTCAAAAGGCAGTTCAACGAACTCAAGTCCGGGAAAGACTTTTTTCATTTCCAGTCTTACAAACGGATCCATCCCATAATTATCATCGATGTGCAGAAAACCACCTGCTATCAGGTAATTACGCAAATTATCAGCCTCTTGATCACTGAAAACAACATTTCCATGTCCTGTCATATATACATAAGGGTAATAGTAGATCTCGGAGCTTCCCACATCTACCACATCTTCCTCTGCTGCCAGGTTCATGTTCATTTCACGGTTACAAAAATCAATCAGATTGGGCAATGCCGTCTTATTGGCATACCAGTCACCACCACCTTGGTACTTCAGTTTGGCAATTTTCAGTTTGTTATTCTGCCCCATTAAAGTGGTGCACGCCATCAACAGACCAAACGCAAAAACAAGTGCTCGATACATGTTATAAAGATACATCATATGGCCAATAAGCAGGGTCCTTCTGCTGAATGGTTCCAACACTACAGTTATAACTGTATGATTTTCAATAAATTAAAAAATACTTTTTCGTTGCATTAAACCTAGGACTGTAAATAGAATCAAAGGGGTATAAGAATTTGAAAACAAAATATATTACCATGATAGTGTCAAGTTTAACCCCCTTAAATACGATGACTAAGATTTTGTCACTGTGTTTTATTGTGATTTTTATGACTACTTCCTGTGATGATCAGGAGGACCATCCATTGCAGAATGGTATCGATGCACTGGAGATAGAGAATGTAAATTCAGAAGAGGAGCTTCAAACTACCTACGATGAATTAGAGCTGATTAGTGTGGAAGCTGATGAAAGTATGGGCAGTGATGGATTCATTGGTGGAAGAGAGCAGATGGATCCCATGGAAAGACTCACCAGGTGTGCTACTGTTGATCATGACAAAGAAGCCATGACCATAACCGTTGACTTTGGGGATGGCTGTGAGGGTCCTGATGGAAAAGTAAGAAGCGGTATCATTTTTATCACCTATACCGGTCGATTATTTGTGCCTGGATCGGTTTGGACCATTACCTCAAGAGCCTACACGGTTAACCGAAAGTTGATTGAAGGAACCAAAACCATTACTAATGTCTCCGAAAGTATTAGAGATCAGGTTAGTTTCCACAAGCTATTGGAAGGTGGGAAAGTAAGCTGGCCAGATGGAACCTTTGCCACTCGCGAAGTGGACAAGACCTTCACTTGGATTCGTGGAAACAATCCATTGACTGATGAGATCCATGTGGAGGGTGAGGCTAGTGGTACTAATAGAAGAGGTGTTGCCTATCAGGTGACCATTGTATCCAAAATTGTTTGGAAAAGAGCTTGTCGATTGCGTGGAGTTTGTGTTCCGGTTCAGGGTTTAAAACTGATTGAAAGAAGAGAGCATCCCGATGTGTTATTGGATTTTGGTGATGGCCAGTGTGACGCCATGGTGACCATTACTAAAAACGGTGAGAGCCGATTGATTGAAAAAGATTGTAACGGTAGCGAATAGCGATTTGGTTTAGAGTGCGTTCTTTGACTTCTGCCCAATACCATTATGGTAATTGGGCAGAAGTATTTAGCAATTCCAACACCTGGCTTAAAGGCACTATCTTAAAATTCTGATTGATCATTTGTTGGCCATCGAAGTTAAACCCATCCTGAACCACCAGTAAACCCTGTGAAAAAGGGCCGTTTAACGGACCTGAGAAGATTTCCAGTCCGTCAGTTTCCTCTGCCGCATCTACACGGTCATGAGCCGCAATTTTAAAACTGGTTATATAACGATTGTCACCAGTGCGCTCAAAAATGGCATAGCTAAAACTACCTTGTATGGAGGCTAGTAAAAACCCTTTCGCAGGATCCCCTGATGGATCTTTGTAAAGTGCTAAACCTTCTATGTCATAAATGATGCGTTCGTTATTGATATTCTGACTACTGGGAATGAGTGCAGGTTTTGCCTTTGGTTCCAGGGCTACTTTCCAAATACCATTATTCTCTTCGCCAATGTATAATATATTGTTTTCGTCGTCGACTGCCATACCTTCAGGTTGGGTGGATAGTTGCCAGGATAGATATGGTTTCAATTGGACATCTCCGGCCTCCTTGATGATTTTAAATACTTTAATCGCCCCACCTTTGCCATTTACCACCAGACACCCTTGGTCCTTCTTCTGGTAAAGGCAAAATCCGTAAACTTCATCAATGTCGTCCCGGTCAAAACGATAGTTCTCTCTCAAAATTGGGCTCAATTTGCCCTGGCTGCCAATCTCAAATAATACCACGGAATTATCTGTTCGATTACTACCACCCAATAAATCAATCCGTTGTTTGCCAACCAGTACATCTTGACGCACATCGATGTTGTTAATATCGCCAACGGTATAGTAATCTACCTGGGATCCATCAAGCCTATAACTGTATATACCGCCTTTCTTGTTACTGCCGAAGATCAAGCTGCTATCAGGGTTATTAACATTGTACCAAAAGGCCGGGTCGTCTGCTGCATCTTCACCCTCAAGAGACAACACTGGATCCGTCTCCGCTACTGCAAACACCTCTGGCTCAATCTGGTTCATCTGCTGATAAGCCAAGACCAATTCAATAGAATCCTCTCTGGCCTCGGGATCCTCATTAAAGCCAGCTGCCTCTACCGGTATGGAGGAGGAATCCTTGTTTATGGATTGAGTTTCAGTGTCACATGCGAAAAGAATAACCTTTAGCAATGCCATGCAACATCCCCGGATGAATAGAAACTTATACCTGCTCAAAACCTTAGCTACTGATTTTCGAAGATGTCAAACTTGACGCCCATATTAAATCTCATATTATAGAATTCTTCCTGCATGGTGAGGTTTTCAAATCCCTGGTAAAATCGAAGAGGTTGATTGGTAATGTTGTTCCACTCAGCAAATATTCTCCAGTTATCTGAAATTGCATAAGATCCGTTGAAGTCAAGAAAAGTTTGCTTGTCGTAAAAACGGTCTTCGAAAGCTTCTCCACCCAATTCATCGATGTAGTCACTGGCATAATTAAGCGAAAGCCTTAATACCAGTTTTTTGGTTTCATAGGATAGGGAAGCATTGAACATATGTTCAGCAGTACCCGGCAGAGCGATATCTTCTCCGTCTCTTCCTTCAATACCATCGGTACTAGAATGGGTATAGGTATAGTTTAGGTAGATGCCAAAGCCTCCGAACTGCTTCTGAAATGCAGTTTCAATTCCTGCAACATCTGCTTTCGGACCATTGTTAAACACGGTTAGATCAACCTCTCCATAAACAGGATCGTTAAAGTCGTCTATTTCTTGTTCGTAAATAAAGTCTTCAACGTCTTTGTAAAAGAAGCCTAGAGACACCAAACCGATATCTTCAAAATAGTGTTCACCCATCAGATCGAAATTCATGGATACAGTTGGATCCAATTCAGGATTTCCCCTGGCCAGTTCTTCATCTTCCGGAACAAATTCTTCAAAAGGAACTAACTGGAAATACCCTGGTCGTGCCAGTGTATTGGAAAATGCCAACCGGATGATGGTATTTTCCCTGAGATCGTATTTGAACTGCACGTTGGGAAGTACATTGGTGTAATCATTAGACCCTGAAGTAGTACCAATTTCCCCAGTGTCATCATCGAATGAAAAGCCTTCATAATCAATGCTGGTGCTCTCAACTCTTAATCCCACAATTGAGGAGAGTTTGGGAGTAAGTTGTAGGTCGGCCATAGCGTAGAAACCGGTGATATTTTCGGTAGCAGTATAATTTCCAGGTGCATACTCCTCAGGTTTGTCCTCCCCATCGTATAGGCTAGGATTAAACAAATCGACTGCTCCCAAGAAATTGGGATCTGCATAATAGCCAGCGGCATACTGGTCACCGGCTAGAAAATCCGATTTGGTTTTGTTAATGGTGGGAACATCGCCTAGAAACAGGTCTGTAAATTCTTCTTCAGCGGCGTCCCAACTTCCTCCAAAATCCGGGTGCACATCACCTTCATTAACCCCACCAATTGGAGTGAATTCGAAGAAAGTGTTATTTCTTTGTTTGGTTTTATGGCGGTGTACACCACCGAATCTGACGATACCCGCATTACCTACTGGCATTTGAAGGTCGATTCTTCCATTGATATCTTCTTCAAATGTTTCCTGGATTTCATCGGTTAACTCATTGAATTCTAAAAAGCGAAATTGGTTCTCACTTGTGCTGAATACCAAGGGCTTTTCCGTGTTAGACAGATCCATTCTCATGGGGACTCCTTCTCCCACGTACTCAAGATATCGTTCATTCTTTCGGTCTTCAGAAGCCCGGCCATAATTACCTGCCCAGGTTAGCTTTACTTTGCTGCCCAATAAATGGTCTCCTTTCAGGGAGAAACTAGCAGTTCTTTGATCCTCCAAACGCCGATTGTCAACCCTGTCGGTACCAATACCACCCTTGGTTTGACGTTCTGCGGTGGCTTCAATATCCCAAATCCCGCTGCTTACAGGATTAACCAGACCATCATCCACCGCATCCTCAATATCAGTAGCTACGAACCGGTAGCGGTTTTCCCAATCATCTCTCCAATTATAAATCCCAGAAAACGTAATTGAACTGGTGGGACTGAATTGATAGTCCATACCCAATGAAATACTACGACGTACTCGTTGTACTTCGTAGGTTCTCAGTTGGAATTCGTCGGTAATAAATCCCAAATCATCATGATCTGTCCACTCGGCTTCAATATTGTCTGATCCGAAGTTGTGATTGTTGTAGGACATGCTTAGGATAGCACCCAGTTTGTTATTGGCAAAGCGGTTGGCCAAGATTAAAGCGCCAGTCCAAATAGGCTCCTCACTGAAGAAATTATATCCGGATGCTAAGGTTCCGCTAATACGTTTGCCCGTGGCTACAGATCGCGTTACCAAATTGACGGAGCCACCAATAGCATCTGCATCCATGTCGGGCGTAACTACTTTATTAACCTCAATTAGCTGGATCATGTCCGAAGGGATCAAGTCCATTTGAATTCTTCTATTGTCTCCCTCCGCTGATGGTACTCGTTGTCCGTTAATAGTTACTGAATTTAATTGAGGGGCCATACCCCTTACAATGATATCTCTTGCTTCACCTTGGTCATTTTGCATAGTGATACCGGGTATTCTTTTAAGAGCATCTCCAATGTTAGCATCCGGAAAACGACCAATTTGGTCTGAAGCTACGATGTTCGAAATGTTGGATCGATTCCTTTGATCGTTTAAGGCTTTTGCCTGACCTTTCAACCGGTCACCCAAAACAGTTATGGTTCTACCTTCAATAACGCTTGGGTTAAGGGATAAGCGCAAGTAGTTGGCATTACCAGATGCAATATTGACCTGCTCTCTGGAAGTTTCATAACCCATAAATGAAACCACCATTTCATAGTTGCCCGAAGGAATATCGAGAAACTCGAATCGTCCTTGAGCGTCTGTTACGGTACCTTTTTCTAACTCCTGGATATAAACATTAGCTCCAGGCATGGCCAGTGAGGCTTCATCCAGGATTAATCCTGCAAATGCATTTTGAGCAATTACATTTCCGGTTTGGAAAATGATAATTGAGATTATCAATGTACGTAGATAGTGCCACATGATTTTTTGTAGTTTAATTGTTATTCGAAACTACCTCGAGAGGGAACATGGACTACCATTGGTGCAGATACAAAAGGGCAGCAGTGAAAATTTAAGGGGCAGCAAACCGTAAACAAGTGGTTATAAAAACCTATAAATCAATAACATAAAAAATATTATATTTTTGTTACCCCAAGGTTAGTGATCGATGAAATAATGGGTAATATTGACTCCGGACTCCAGATCCAATTTCTTTCTTAACCGATACCTGGATACTCTTAGGCTGTCTGGCGATATCCCCATGATGGTAGCAATATCTTTGGAACACAGATTCAGTTTTAGTAATGCAGAAAGCCTCAACTCAGTTGGAGTCAGGTCTGGAAATTCCTTTTTTAGATTGCTGAAGAAATCGACATGAATTTCTTCAAAGACTTTCTGAAATTCAACCCAATCTTCCTCCTGGGCACAGTTCAGACTGATAGAGGTAAGCAGTTTATTGATCTCCTTTTGAACACCGTGCCGATCTAGCTTTTTAATTCCCTTGAGTTCGCCCCGTAGTCCCTCCATAAAGTTGTTCTTGCGAATAAGGGAAATAGTGTGAGTGGCCAAAGTTTGACTCTTAATGGCCAATTCATTTCTCAGTTGAGATTCAACCAGTTCTCGGTTTTTCAGTTCATTTCTTAAGTTCTGCTGGTTTAGCATAGCGTTTTTCAGATCCGCTACCAAAAGTTCTTGTTGGGCATTGGTCAGTTGTTCTCGTTGCTGCAGAATTTTTTTATTGTTCAGAAGCTTAATCCTCGAAAAATAAACCACTACCAGGGCTGCTCCCCCAACCACAATAAGTGCGATCACCAGCACAAGTCGTAGTCTTTGATTGGATTTTTGTTCCGATTCCAAAGAGGAAATCTGCTGTTCTTTGTGCTCAGTTTCGTGTATAGATTGTAAACGGGCTATTCTACCTGCTGATTCTTCATCAAATATTTCAGAGAACAGCAACATAGCGCTGTCTAAGTAATGGTAGGCACGATAATAGTCTTTTTGTTCTATATATATTTTAGATAAATCCTTGTAGGCGCTGCGAATTTGATATTTGAGATGATATTGCTTAGCTAAAGAGAGGGTACTATCGGTAATTTTAATGGCCTTTTCTATCTGGTTGGTTTTGCGATAGATGTCACCAATGTTATTAAGGTTTACAATTAGACTGCTGTTCTGATTTAGCTTGGAATTTACCAGATAGGCCTTATTGAAGTAATAAAAGGCAGAATCATAATTCGCTAGATCTTCATGAAGACTACCTAGATTGTCATATACTCGAGCCAATCCCTCTTGATCATTCAGATTATGATGAAGTAATTGGGCTTTTCTTTGATAGTGAAGAGCGCTATCTAGACTAACTAGTTTTTCATAATAGTGTCCTATCCACCCATAAACGGTGGCCAATCCGTATTGGTCCCTATTTTGTAAGTATAACTCCTGAGCACTCAAGTAATAATTTAGCGAAAGTGGATATTGCTTGGCATATTGATATACAGCTCCCAACCATATATAGGTTTCTGCGAGCTTTTCCTCATCACCCAGTTCCAGCAGTAATCCTGAGGCTTCGATCAGGTATTCCGTAGATTGCTTAAAGGAACCTTGGTGGAACAGAGTTTTGCCCAATACCGCTCCACTTAGTGCTTGTAGATGTGGATCACCTTGTTTCTGTGACTTAAGGTACAAAACCTTACCCAAGTAAAAGGCGGTATCCGGATCGGACTCAGCATGGTTGTTAGCATATGATAAGCGAGTTAAATCGTCCGAAGCTTGCCCCAATACCAAAGCAGGGGTAAGAGATAGAAAAAGCAGAGCACCACCGAGTATCTTCATGCCTTAGTTTGTTTGAACTTTGAAGATCTGGTATTGACCCTGATTTGGCTAAGATGACAGGTTATTTTTGTGTTAGTTGAATATTACCCCAGGATTAAAAAAAAACCCGGAACCTACGGTCCGGGCTTTTTTATAGTGAGATTAACCGTATACCTCTTTCAATTGTGGTGCTACCGGAAAATCAATTTCGGTATCTGCAATATGGTTGATATAATTGGTGTAGGTGTTTAAAGCGACCAGGCCGATCACATCTACCAGGGCTCCTTTGGAATAGCCTGCCGAAAAGAAATCACTGATAGCTTGTTGGGAAGGGAATCCACGAGTTTCGGTGATTTCTCTGGCCAATTTGCTCAAAGCTTGCAGCTTGTTATCTTCAATAGTTCCTTGTCTAATCTCTACCGTTTGCTCTTCACTAAAGCCAAGCATCTTGCCAATGGTGGTGTGGGCCGACAAACAATATCCACAGTTATTCGCCTGACCCACCGCCAGGGCTACCGCTTCCACTTCCTTATTGGTAAGATTACCTTTTTTAAGGGTTTCCCCTAGTTGAAGTAATGCAAGCAAACCGTAGTGTGAGTTGGCGGTGGTGGCATATAGATTAGGCACCATACCAATTTTGGTTTTCAGCCCGTCGAATATTTCTTGGGTTTCTGGGGCTACTTGATCTCGATTCAAAACTTCTAAATTCTTCATTGTTTTCTATTTTATACTAAATGGTCAAAAATTGATTAAAAAAATTTTACGGTAATATATTCAAGCACATTTTTAACATGGGCTCAAGTTCTTGTCGATTTGGATACATACGTCGGGTTACATTGATTCCATTCCAAATATTTATCAGGTATCGCGCGTTTAGCGCGGTGTCGAAATCAGCTGGCAAATGACCCAATTCTTTTGCTCTATCCAGTGCTTCCTGAAATATATGCTCCAAAGTGGCCAGCTTTTCAATGGCCAGTTGCTCCAATTCCTGATCAATACTGGCCAACTCGGATACTGCGTTTCCTAAAAAACAGCCTTTCAAATGAGCAGAGATATCCTTAGGATCACATGCTTCTTGGAAAAACCCCCGAATTACTGAGACTGGCCGGGTACTTTCCTGGATGTCATTTCTTAAATTTTCAAAAATGGCCCCGGCATAATGCTTTACTACGGTTTTAAACAATTGCTTCTTGTTGCCGAAAGCATTATATAGGCTTCCTTTATTGAGTTCCATTGCTTGCAGCAAGTCCTCCGTGGACGACGATTCATAGCCTTTTTGCCAAAATACCTCCGCAGCCTGGTTTAAAACTGCTGCTTCATCAAATGTTCTATGTCGTCCTGCCATTTTATACTAAATAGTCAAAAATAATAACGAGGGTTGTTGCTAAAAGGTTCAGGTTTGTAAGAAAATTATTTATTAAAACTTACATCTCATGTTTAGTAAGCGGCAGTTTGGTTATATTTCGATCTTTAATCAGCTACTTATTTTTTAAAATAAAACGATTATGCGTATCCATTTTTTAAACTTCATACTGCTATTGGTGGTTTTGTTCGCTTGTGAATCCGATCCTGCTATGGATCCGGTAGTTGATCCTGAGCCCCAGGACCAGCATTTACTTTCGCTGACTACCCAGGATCGTTTCATTGATGAGCAGGACCTGGCCTACTACATTGTGAAAGGAATAGATGGAAGCATTCTGGACGCTAATGCGCTGACCTTTGATGATTCTATCGGGATAAAACTCCCTTATGAGCATGATAGGTTTGCCTTGATTGTAGTTAGAAACCACGTTGCTGCGAATAACGTCAGTTTTCGTTGCTATCTAGACTTACCACTAGGAAAGTCATTGCGATTAAAAAATCCGCGGGTGCTAGATAAAAATGATGCCAATATTAGGATCACCGGTTCAAACTTCGATTTTGATGATATATTTATCACCTCTGCCGGCGTCAGTCGACAAATTTATGCGGAAACACTGTGGGATGGGGTGGAACTTGGAATACGATATCTTGCAGATGATGTATTTACCCTGTTAATCAAACGCAAAGATGGAGCCGTACCTTCATTTCAGACTTTTGAGTTGGACCCATCCCAGATTAAGGAAGTAGACCTGGATCAAAATCAGCCAATGCCGGAAACCCATACTATCAACACCTTCCGATCTATCAAAGAGAATCGAGCCCTGATTTTTGGTATCTCGAATGAAAATAAAAAGTACCTCTTACACCATAGCGAAGAACTTCCAAATAACGGATCGTTAACCGTTCATACTCCAGGTTTATTTGACCAATTTGATACCACTCTGGGAATCAGTGAGGGTCAGACTGTTATTCAACAACTGACTACAGGACCGATACCAACTGAGTTTACTGAATTTGATCCCGAGATTAACATCTTAAACAGCGACCTGCCACAACTACATGTAAAAGCGGAAATGGGAACGATTTTAACTAGATCCATCTGGGGTAGACCAGGTGTAGTGGTATCAGTCACGGCAGGCCCAGAGGCCAGGGACAATTACTTACTTCACGATATACCTCAGGAGATATTGGAAGCCGTAGGTATTACCGACTTTGAAGATGTGGAGCTAGCCAGTGTGACGGCGATGAAGGTTGGGGATGCCTCCTATGATGAGGTAATTAAGGAAGAATTCCAGGGTGAAATACGATCAAGACCTCACGTTTTATATAAGTGGATCAATTTTTAAGTACTCAGAACCCCCATTTTACCGGTCTGGAAGTCTTCAATGGCCTGTTGCAGTTCTTCAGGTCGATTCATTACGAAGGGCCCGTATTGGGCTAGGGGCTCGTTGATAGGAGCACCAGATATAAATAGTAATCTGCTGGATTTCAATGCCTCTATATCCACCATGTCACCATCAAAATTGAAATAGGCAAGCTGACGATCTTTCAGGGTCCCATTACTCACTTTGGTCTCACCCCCTAATTGATAAAGAATGCAGTTCCAATTGTTATCAGTGGGTATGGTAAGGGTGGCACCAGGCTCCATCGAGAGGGTATAAGCGGTGATTTCATTGGGATGTTTAACCGGTCCCTGCAAGTTATCGAAGGTTCCGCATATTACATTTAACCTTAGCTTTTGGTCTGGGTCCTGATAAAACGGGATTTGGTGCTGGTCAAAGGGTTGATAGCTAGGTTCCGACATTTTTAATTCCTGCGGCAGGTTAATCCACAATTGGATCATTTCATATTCGCCCCCTTTTGCCACCAAGTCGGATCCAACACTTTCAGCATGTACGATGCCGCTGCCAGCACTCATCCATTGCACGCCCCCCGAACTCACCACCTGGTGGTTACCCAAGCTGTCTCGATGTTCTACCTGACCAGCATAGACAAAGGTAACCGGAGCAAATCCGCGATGAGGATGCGCACCAATATCCATTGGATTTGTTCCCGGCTTAATCTGTATTGGACCTAAATGATGCAGCAGCAAAAATGGGCTGATTTGCCTAACCTGTGCAGTAGGTAAGGGCTGTCCCACTTTGACTTCACCCATCATTACATCCTCAGTGGTAATAATTTGTTTTATGGTGCGTATTGAGCTCATTAAGTTAGTTATGAATTATGAGTGATGGGTTATAAGTAATGCCTGTCGATGATTGCCGAATTTCTCCCTTGTTCCTTCGTTCCATAATCTCTGCCCTCTACTCTCTGTTCCATGCTCTCTGCTCTATGCTCAACGCTCTCTGCTCTAGATATCCGGAGTTTCCAGCTCGGCCAATGAATTTCTTATCTCATCACTGGTTACTTCATGCCGCACAATTTTTCCGTCAAAATAATCCTGATAGGCTTTCATATCGAAGTAGCCGTGCCCACAAAGATTGAATAGTATGGTTCTGGAAACGCCTTCTTCTTTACATTTATTGGCCTCGGCGATGACGGTGGCAATGCCATGTGTCGCCTCAGGGGCTGGGATAATGCCTTCCGCTTTGGCAAAGGCAATACCCGCGTCAAACACTTCAAGGTTGTCGTGAGCAACCGCCTCAATTAACTTATCCTTAAGCAGCTGACTGACAATCACACCGGCACCGTGATAGCGCAATCCACCAGCGTGAATAGGGGCGGGCACAAAATTATGACCCAGTGT
>JANQPK010000233.1 GCA_028289505.1 Cyclobacteriaceae bacterium | reverse complement strand
ACCATTTGGAGTCTATTATTACCAACACCACCGACCGCAGTTTTGACCGGATTGATGCCCTGGTAAACCGTATATTTTTTAGGGTACTGATCCTAATGGCTATTGTAGCAGTAGGACTTGTATTGGCCGTGGTGGCTTATAAGAGGTTATGAGTTATCAGTAATGAACTGTGAGTGACCTGGACTTTTGTGTCGATTTAATCAATGGTCAGTAATGGAACTTTAGTATGCATGGTCAACAACTTGGTCAGCCTGCCCTCACTAGGGGTAGTGGACCGAGTGTGATTCCGGGGTAATATGGCTAGCATATCAATATCTTGCTCCTTTATATAATCCGAAATTCCTGCTTCTATATCCGTGTTTCTAGGGAACGCATGAAAGTACAGCAAAGACTCCAAGTAGTACTCCAGCAGTTCCTGATTCTCCTGCCTTACCGAAGGGGTACCTCCATTGCGGTTGACCGTCAAGATATGCACGGTTGCATTAAATGCCCTGGCAATGTCATGTAGAGTTTGTAATCCGCCCGAATTATCAATGGAATTCTCTCCCAGTGCCAAGGCGATATTCCTGATGTTAAAACCTTGCAGGTTTTCTGGAATAACTAAAACCGGGCAGTCGGCCTCAAGTACCAGCTGTGAAGTTATGGTTTCTTTATCTACTTCCTGAGAACCATGTGTACCCATGACGATAATATCCGCTCTTTGTTCTGCC
Source organism: Cyclobacteriaceae bacterium (assembly GCA_028289505.1). Lineage (GTDB taxonomy): Bacteria > Bacteroidota > Bacteroidia > Cytophagales > Cyclobacteriaceae > SZUA-3. The sequence goes on along the minus strand of JANQPK010000233.1, from coordinate 4,888 downwards.
TGAACCTTCATTATGGTGTCTACCACATTTCCTTTTTCAATCCAATACTGGCTAGAGGGAATTGAATGAGACCATGCTTGTGCCAGTTGAGCGAGTTTTTGCTGCTCAGACTCCGAGATGTCTTCTTCATTAGTATCAATGTGCAGCAGTAAAACTTCAGTTTTGGGGCTCTCTTTGATAAGTCCTGAAATGTAGCGCAAAGCGTTATCAGAAATTTCGGAGAAATCCACCGGGACTAGTATTTTCCTGATATTATTCATGAATAGGTATTGAAATAGGGATTATCATGTGCAAGATAATGTTTACCGGTATTTTCAACAACAAACTGGAATCATCACAAAACTTGACCTAAGTCATTGCCGATAACTGGAAAGGTTAAATTAATAGTATTACCGCTAATAATATAATCGCTGGACCTATCAATGCCTGGGTAATACCAATTGGTCTGAAATCAGCCTGACGCAAATACCCATAGGAAAAAGCTATAGCGTTGGGTGGTGTGGAGATCGGCAAGAACATCGCGGTAGAGGCTGAAAGACCAATCACCAGTGAAATCTCCAGTACGTAATCCGGTAGTAAAGAGGCACCCAGAGGAATCAGGATACTGGCAGCCGCTGTATTACTCATTATATTTGATAAAAGAGAAGTAAGAAACCCCAATACCGCTGCCAGCACCACCACATTGTGGAAAACTGGGATCTTAGTAACCAGGTACTGGTCTAGATTGGAATCAGTAATCACCAGGCCCAGCGTCAATCCACCGGCGACCAATATCAGGGTATCCCAAGGCAAAAGTCTCATATCTTCTCCATAAACCACACCACCCACGGTAAGCGTCAACACTGGAATAAATGAAACTACCGCCACCGGTATATTGTGCCATGAAGAAGTGATCCATAACCCAATGGTGACTATAAAGGTAATCACCACCAACAATCTGTTACGGAATGTATTGCGGTTGGGATAAGGACCCGCTTCATCTTCCTGATTGAGTGTAAGGGATTTGATTTCTGTCTTGTAAAATCTTATAAGAAAAAGCCAACTAAGGAAGATTAAAAACAAAGCCAGGGGCATTCCAAACATCATCCAGGAAAAAAAATCGAATTCCACACCGGCATTTTGTATAATACCTAGCGCAATGGCGTTCGGTGGACTTCCTATCACAGTCCCCATACCACCAATAGTAGCAGCGATGGCCACGCCCAGTAACATAGACTTTAAAAAAGGATCGTCTTGATCCAATTTCTTTATAATGGGAATTACTATGGCAATCATCATGGAGGTGGTGGCAGTGTTGGACATGAACATACTCAATAAACCGGTGGTGAGCATACAGCCCAGTAATAACCTGTTTGGAGTGGTACCAAATTTGGTTAAAATAAGACGCGAAAACTTTTTGTCAAATTGGGTAATCTGGGCACCCATGGCCAGGAAGAAGCCTCCCAGCAGGATCCAGATCACCGGGCTGGACCAGGTTCCCAGATATTTCTCCCAGTCATCCGATATTACACTCCAATGGCTATCATCCAGAAAATAAATGGCAAAACCAATTACTAATATGCTTACTGCAAATGGGGGAATCGCTTCAGAAATCCATAACCCTGCTGCCAACACCAAAAGGAACAAGGCATTTGCGGTTTGGTCCGCTATACCTTCCCCTTTTGCCAGGTATGACAGCAACCAAGCCAAGGCTATTACCGCCAAAAAGAGGGTAAGATTGTAACCCAGCGGCCATTTTTTTCGGATAAAGAGCCTGATAGCATAAAACCTGGAATCAGCCATTGATACAGTTTTTCCGGAAAATTGTGAAGATTGTCCGAATTGGAAAAGCTTGCAATGTTATTAATTTTTTAATGGTTTACACATCCTAAATAGCACTGTTGCGGTAAAACCGATTAATGCGAATCCAGAAAGTACCCCAAAAACATGCTGATGACCCAGCGCCCCGGGTGAACTATCAATTAAATATCCCATCAGCGGGCCCATGAAAATATCTGGTGTGAAGCCAATTACCGAAACTAAACCTACAGCGCTACCAGTTACTGCCATGGGAACACCGGCTTCATCAATAAGTGAAAAATATACACCTCGAACTGCATAAATTCCCACGCTGGTGGTAACCACAGTCAAGATCAGTACTCCAAACATATTGGCCTCTAAAACCCCTATTGCCAAAAATGCACTACCTATAAACATTAGGCCAAAACTAATCATGGTGATGATAGAAGCTTTACTGCGGTCGGCCAAAAACCCAGCCCCCACAGCAGCTAACGGTCTGACCCAGAATGAGACCGTACCTAACTTGGCCGCAGCTACATCATGGTAACCAAAAGCGTCTCTGGCTAACAACGAGAAATCATCTGTGGCTTTATACCCGGTGTACGCACAAACTACAATAATTGCATGATACCAAATAGAGCGGCTTTTCAACAAATCCCTAACGCCCTTGAGAGACAACCTGCCTTTCTTTTCACTCAGCACCGTGCTTTTCTCAGGAATAACATACCACACCAGCATGGCCACTAGTAGCACCAATCCGGTGAATATCCAGATTATTTGTTTTAGAGCACTGGATCTTTGCGCTAAGGTGGCTGAGCTACTATCTTCAGGTAGCAACCAGGCAAAAACCCCAACCGAGATCGATGCTAAAAGCGCTGCAAACAATCCACGGCCCCCATCCAGTAATCCGTAAGCCTTTCCTTGAGCAGTAGCACCACCCCATTCCCTGGTAGCGCGAATCAATGCCGCCCAAAATAACAGTATGGTGGTCAACCCCCAGATGCCGTATAAAATGGTCAACCACAAAAGTGATGGAGTGGTGACAAATAGTATACCTCCCGCTGAAGTAGTAATTAATGCCAAAGTCATCAATCTTCGGGCAGAATACTTATCCGCCAGTGGTCCACCCAAAAAGTAGGAGATCATGGCTACAAATCCGTACAGTGCAAAGGCACTACCCAATTGCAGATTGGTAAGTTGGAAAACATCCAGGAATGTGGGACGAAAAATCCTGGCCACCACAAATGGTAGCAGGAATATGGTTTCACCCGCCACCACCAATGCCAGCATAATTAGGGCACGACGGTTCCTAGCAAGCATAGAGGTTCAGTTAACCAAGTTTACTATCCGTTCCCCACGGTAGTATTGAATAATATTCTGGGCTACCAATCGGGACATTTCATCCCGGGCTTCCACAGTAGCTGATCCAATATGGGGTGTAATAGCCACATTTTCCAAGTTAAGCAACGGATTATCAGCCTGCATGGGTTCCGGATTGGTGACATCCAGCCCAGCTCCCCAAATTTTGCCAGAAACCAATGCCTGGTACAGATCCTCCTGCTGGTGAACAGGGCCCCTGGAGGTATTGATAAAAATGGCAGTTGACTTCATTTTGTTAAAGGCGTCGGTATTAAATAAGTCTCGGGTATCCTGGTTAAGAGCGCAGTGAACAGACAGCACATCACTGTTACTTAGCAACTCTTCAAAACTCACTTTGCGCGCTCCTAGCTGTGATTCCGCTTCCAGCTTCCGGGAACGACTGTAGTAAATCACGGGCATTTCGTAAGCTCCCGCACATCTTTTGGCCATTTCAAATCCTATCCTACCCAGTCCATAAACCCCTAGAGTTTTTCCTTTCAACTCCAATCCCAAATTAGCACGTGGTCTGAAATGTCCCCATTTACCATCGATGATGGACCTGTTGAGATAGCAAATCTTTCTAGAGGCCGCTAACATCAACGTAAAAGCTATATCGGCAGTAGCATCGCTCATGGCTTCAGGTGCGTTGCCCACATGTATTCCCAACTCACGGGCGGTATTTACATCAACATTATCGTAACCGGCCCCAAACTGACTCACGATCTTCAAGTGACTGCACTGGTGTAAAAATGTACTGTCAATGGCATTCATGCCGGTTGAAACCAACGCCTCCACACCCTGACATTTTGCCACCAGTTCTGTGTTACTAAGTGGTTTATCATCACGCCATACCTCTACCTCCAGGCCAGCTTGTTTGAGCATGTCAATACCAACCTCCGGAATATTTAATGAAATCAGTACTTTCATTTGTATCTTTCGATTAAATCAGCTCACAATATAGAAATGAGAAGTTCCCCAATGAAATATCTAAACTTGATTATTACCGGTTGCCTGATCTTTGGGTGTTCCCAGCCACCATCAGATCCATTGGCTCTATCTGAGGATCAAAAACGTCTGCATCAACACAGCCTCAATTCAATGCAAGTGGCAGAAGGACTTGAGGCCAGCCTGTTTGCTCACGAACCCATGTTGGTAAACCCCACCAACATTGATGTTGATCATCGGGGTCGAATCTGGGTATGTGAAGGATACAATTACCGCCTACCACTGAATCCTGATAAAGAAGAGAAGCCTGGTGGTGATAGAATCCTAATTCTGGAAGATACTGATCTGGATGGGGTGGCTGACAAGCAAACCGTATTCTACCAGGGTCATGACGTAAATGCCGCCTTGGGAATTACTGTCTTGGGTAACAAAGTTATCATTTCCAAAAGCCCTGATATTTTTGTGTTAACCGACTCAGATGGAGATGATAAAGCAGATTCGAAGCAGCTGATGTTTACTGGAATGGGTGGAATAGAACACGATCATGGTATTCACGCTGTTATTTTCGGTCCTGATGGCAAATTGTATTTCAATGCAGGTAATGATATTCACCAAATGATGCGGCCCGATAGTACACTGGTGGTGGACCAAGCTGGCAACATGGTTAATGATTCTGGTAATCCTTATCGACATGGAATGGCATTTCGATGCAATATTGATGGCTCACAATTGGAAACCATTGGCTGGAATTTTCGCAACCCTTACGAACTGTCGGTTGATTCCTACGGCAACATATGGCAATCCG
>JANQPK010000218.1 GCA_028289505.1 Cyclobacteriaceae bacterium | reverse complement strand
CAACCTGATAAATGACCCCAAGTTTGAGCAACAAGTGCAGGAACTGAGGAGTCTACTCAGGCGACAGCTAGGAAGTAACCAGTAGCCATATCCAATGAAAAGAATCTACATTAGTGTTTATTATTTATTGGTAATCCTGGTAACAGTCAATTGTGGTGAAGATGATGATAGTCCAGAACCTATCAACTTTTCAGATAGTTACACTTTCTGCAATTCACAATTAGCTGCATGTACTAATGGGAATGGATTTTATTGTCTGTTTGGATTCAAATGGGGAGCAGACAGTACTTTTGCACAAGCAGGTTTCAATGCAACAGGCCCAGCTTCCAGTGGTGGACTGGTAACTTATAGCTTTCAAGAAGAAAATGGGCTTATCAATACCCATCGTCAGGTAAACCTCACCAGCAATTCATTCGATGATATCTTGCCTTGTGCAAAGACAGAAATACAGAATGCATTAAAATCATGGTCTGATATCGCTGCCATTGAATTTGAAGAATTACCCGAAAATAGTGAAACCGACATTCGGTTTTATACTGCAGACATTGTTCAAAGTGGCATCGGCTATCCCAACTATCCAGACGATTTATGCAATAGTATTGCGGGAAATGTAATTATTAAATCGGGTTTGGGAATAAGCGATTGTAATTCCTTTTATCTCTTTGCGCTGCATGAAATAGGGCATGTATTGGGACTAGGGCATGTTAGAACTGAAAATGTTATGAATAGCGATTTTCTTGATTTCAGTTTTCAACAACTACAAGCCGGGGATTCTCTAGGAATTATTGAAATATACGGGGAGAATTAAATAGTGAAGGCATTCACCAGGAGCATAGCGCTTGTTGCCTCCATACTAGTACGCTTGGGAGCTGAAGCCCAGAATCCAGATTCCACCAGAAGCTTGATAGAAAACGGGTGGATTGAAAGAATGAGTGGTAAAATGGCTTTTGATCTTTCCTTTAATAATTCCTACCAGACTTTTGAGGTTGAAACCGCTTCTAACAGAATTCTGCTATATCCTAATACACCTAATAATTTACGCCTAAATGTGAATTATGAGTTTATTTCAGTGGGTATTCAATTTGCCCCTGAATTCCTACCTGGTAATGGTGATAACGATTTGAAAGGCAATACCCGTTCACTACAACTGGGTGCTTTATTGTTATTTAAGCATTGGTTTTCTGATATATCATACTCCCAGGTCAAAGGTTACTATCTTAGAAATACCATCGATTTTAATAATAACTGGACCAGAGGAAATCCCTATATTCAATTCCCTGACTTATATCATGAAGACATATCCATTACCGCGGGTTATATCCATAACTCAAAGTTCTCCTTTAAAAGTCTTACTACCCAAACGGAGCGACAATTAAAAAGTACAGGCAGTTTTATTCCTGTATTTAACTTGGATTACTACCGGATAAATGACCAATCCAATGCCCTGAATACCCAGAAATCAAATAATATAGAATTCAGTATGGGACCGGGATACGCGCACACCTTTGTGATGAAGGAGCGATTTTATGCTTCCATAGGTTTATTTGGAAGTATCGGCTATTTGAACACCAAACTGACCACTCGCACCGCATCTGGAGATATTAAAACCGATCAAGACAATCTAATTTTAAGAGGTGATGGTAAAGTAGGTATTGGTTACAACGGACACAAATTCTACTCAGGACTCTTCACCAGCATTACGGGTACCCGATTCCAACAGGAGAATACCACTGCTATGAATACAGAGACCAGAGTTTTCTATCACTTTTTTTGTGGCATGAGATTTAATGCTCCCAAATTTCTGAAAAAGATCTTTAGGAAGTGAAAATCCGATTTAAAATGTGGGAGCTAGGCAACATTTCATGACATCAATCATGTTTCATGGATGATATAATTCATGGGAATTAGATACTGATTTACCTTTATTGACATTCTCAGTCTTCCTACTGATTACTAGGAACCTATTAGCTTATGACTGGTGAAGAAATACAGAACAAAACGGTAAATCTGCAGCATACCACTCCCGGGTTGCTGGATCAGGTTGCCTCCTATGTGAAAGAATTGCTTCACACCAGGCTTTCGAAAGATTATTCATATCACAACTACCAGCATACCTCACAGCTAGCGGCAGCCTGTACCAGAATAGCAGAGCACTATTCTCTGACCGGTGAGGACCTGGAGAATCTATTGATAGCAGCTTGGTTTCAAGACACCGGCTATTGCTTTACCTATTCTGGCCATGAAATAGAAAGTGTCCGCATGGCTGAAGACTACCTGTCTACCAGGGAAGTTTCTAATGCCAGAAAAAGTATAATATCAGAATTAATTCTTTCTACCCGGGTAGAAAGCCAACCAGATACGCTGCTGAAAAAGATCCTGCACGATGCTGGTATTCTAAATACTGGAAAGAAAAGCTTCTTTGATCAGGGTCAATTGTTACGCAATGAATGGCAGGCCGTACTTAATCAATCATTTACCGATGAAAAATGGGAGCATGTGCAGCTCGATTTCTTAACCAAATCCAACTTCTTGACCACAGCAGCGCAAAATTGGTTGGGACCACGGCGAGTCAAAAACATCGAAAAGCAGCAATCGAGGTTGAAGAAGCTTTATAAAAACAGGAACAGGGATTCGCTAGTTGAAAAAACTGGCAGAGGTACAGAAACCATGTATCGCGTCACCTATCGAAATCACGTTAACCTTAGCGCAATTGCAGACAATAAAGCTAATATGATGTTGAGTCTAAACAGCATTATTCTATCTAGTATCGTGGCCATAATAGGTTCTGGTTTGGCATTTTTAGGCAATTCCGGGATAGAATATTTTAGATTCGGTATTCCCATTGCCATTTTACTGCTATCATGCCTGGGTTCTTTGATATTTGCTATTCAATCGGCGAAGCCCAATATCACCCATAATATATCACCGGATATCGATCTTATTCAAAGAAAAAGCAGCATCCTTTTCTTTGGTAATTTTACCCAACTGCCGTTGGAACGATATCTGTCTGATATGGAGCTATTAAGAGCAGATAATCACCTATTGTACGAAAATATGTCGATCGACCTTTACAACCTGGGTTTAGTGCTAAGAAGGAAATATCATTTGGTCAAAGTCTCTTATAACATCTTTATGTTCGGTATCACATTAGCGGTATTGGCATTTGCCTTTATCATGATTTACAGCACATACCTCTCTAACCATCCAATATTCTAATAGCAACCGTATTATCTCCCGTTATCAACTTGAATGACTCACCGCAAAAAACTTAACCCTTTTCTGCTTACCCTTTAACAGGATATCATCCAAGAATTCAAATTGATACCCATTGTCAGTTGTGATTTTATCCATAAGGTTCTCAGTCACCAATAGCCACTTTCCATATTTATTACATTCCTTTTCAAGCCGAGATGCCGTGTTCAGTACATCACCATGAAAAGCAATCTCGCGTTTTATGTCTCCGATCTCGGTGATGGTCACTTCTCCTGTATCCATGCCAGCTTTAAATTCAGGATACACTCCATACTTATTTTGGAAATGTTCTTTGCGTTGGTCTATTCTTTTCCTGAATTCAAAGAAAGTATCAAGACACTTCAATCGTTCAAGCCCCTCCTCTATTTTCCAGTGAAGCACGATCTCATCTCCAACATATTGATAAACCTTGGCCTGGTTCTTAATCAGCACCGGGGTTAGCAGCTGGACACACTCTCTTAAGAATTGGCTGTACTTTTCATGACCCATACTTTCTGCAATAGTAGTGGAGCCCTTAAGATCAATGAAAAGCAGGATCAATTGTTCTTCCCGGGGGTGATAGTATTTTCCTCTGAGAAGGTCAACTAAAACACCAGGCCCAAATTTTTTATTGACCACGATAATAAAGTATATCAAAACGATGAAGAAAGAGAAGTAGGCCACAATGGGGACCAGAAATCGGAAGGTCAACATTTTCTGTCTGAAGAAAGCAAGATGCTCAGGTGAAAGGATTTCAAGGTAATAGAAAAGTGCAAAAACGATCACGAAACATATTACCAGTGAAACGAAATAAAGCACACTTTTAATTAAAATGATAAAACCAAAAGGCTTTTTTCTAAAACCGGAATAATCAGTTATGGAATTGACAAATTCAAACAGGGTCCCGAAAATCAATCCGGTCAGGAAGACCTCCAAATGAACGAATCCCGAATAAAAATATTCCGTGAGTGGACTTTGAAGAAAGAATGGCTTCAATCCGAAGATGGTTAGGGCGCAATAAAAATAAACGATCAGGGTCCAGGCCAATACGAATAACGCCCATCTCTTTATTATGCTTCTGGTATTGATCACTTCAGATAGAACCTTTTTATAGGTTGATAAAGGTGATGAACTTAACACTTAGAACTGATGATTAATATCATCTGAGCTGGTGTAGTGCCTCATCCAAGGGATATGGGGCAAATAAATGTATATTACCAATTATGACCAGGAAAGAGTTTGTCAAGATATGCGGTCTTTTGGGATTGAGTATTCCCTTTCAAGCAAGCTTGGCTTCTGGTAAGTCTGCACACTATGGCAATACCACTGATTTCAAAGGTGATGTATTGATCATAGGTGCAGGTGCTGCTGGACTGACCGCAGGACATTTACTGAATCAACAAGGTATTGACTTTCAAATTATAGAGGCCTCCCCAGTCTACGGAGGCAGAATGAAAAGAACCTTAGATTTTGTGGATTTTCCTGTTCCACTGGGAGCAGAATGGCTACATGTTAAGCGTGATATTTTTAAGGAAATCGTGAACGATCCTGCCATTAAGATCACTACTAAAACCAAATCTTACCATACCAATGTTGATTTCGGGTGGTATGAAGGAAGAAAGGTTTCCATAAGAAAATTGGGATTTAAAATTGACCAGAAGTTTATTGACTCATCCTGGTTGGATTTTTTCGAACAATATATTATCCCCTCTATACAGGCTAAAATAAAATTCAATCAGGTGGTAGAAGCTATCGATTATTCCCAGGATAAAGTCTTGGTTAATACCATAGATGAAGCATTTACAGCTGACAAAATCATCATTACCGCTCCGGTAAAAATATTACAAAATGGTGCTATTTCATTTACACCACCATTGCCTAATGACAAATTGAATGCCATCAGCAAGGTCACGGTTTGGGATGGCTTTAAAGCTTTTATTGAGTTTTCAGAAAAGTTTTATCCCGCTGCGGTAGGATTTAATATCAAGCCTCAGACTGCAGGACAGAAGTTATATTACGATGCCTCATATGGACAAAACTCAACGCGGCAGGTTTTAGGTCTATTCACTGTGGGTTCAGGAACCCTTCCCTATCGACAATTATCGGACAAAGCATTAATTGAATATATGTTAGAAGAACTTGATGGAATATTTGCAGGTCAGGCATCCGCAAATTACATCAACCATATATCACAGAATTGGAATAATGAACCTTTTGCTCAAGGAGCTTATGTCAATGACCACGAAAACTGGAGAAGAATCAGGACTCTGGGAAAATCAGTAGCCAATAAGCTCTTTTTTGCGGGAACCGCCTACACAATTGGAAATGATTGGGGTAGTGTACATACCGCAGCTCGTTCTGCCATCAGGTCGGTAAGTGAAATACAAGGGTAGTTACCCCGCATATTGGATAGATCCTAAAAAAGAAATACAGAAAATGAAAAACCAATTCCTTCAGATTCTGTTAGAAGAATATGAAAAACATCCAAATTCCTGTTTACGGCACTACCATCATGCTCTGCATCTACTCCATGACTCCTGTATTGGGTTTCACCTGGGCAGTAGTTTTCAATCTTTTTCTGATCATGAATTTTTTACTGATCTGGATGGTGATACGAGTGTTGAAGGATGGAGTAGCATCGACGGCTACTTTTGAGGAAAAGTGGTATGATGATCAGCCGTCTCATATTCAGAAAGGACGCTAACTAATCTTTAAGTAGTTTCTAATCATAGTACATTTCAATTAGGTTTAGCCCTCTCTAGTCATTAGATATGGTATGGCGGCACCAAAGAGTTCAGCTCGCTTGATGGGCAATGGCTGTACGCTAGCGAACCATATCGTTCGCTACCGTTCATCGAGCAACCCTAATCTTCATGATTTCAGGCTTTTTACCAATGGAATAGTTCTTGATCTATACCTGCCAAAACCACAAGTGACAGGACCATGCTGAAAAACTATTTAAAAATCGCGCTTAGAAACTTGCAGAAGGAAAGGATTTACGCCTTCATCAATATACTGGGATTGACTGTAGGGATCGCAGCAAGTTTACTAATTGTAGTTTACATTGCTGATGAATTAAGTTATGATCGCTTCCATGCTAAGGCCGATAATATTTTCAGGGTTACCACCAGAGCCAAAATATCAGACCAAGCCACCCATTTAGCTACCAGTTGCTTGCCGTTTGCCCAAACTGCAGTTACAGAATTTCCTGAAGTCGAAGAAGCTACCCGGCTGGATTTTCGAGATGATTTACCGGTTGCTGTAGATGATCGTTCATTCATCGAGAATCATGCACTGATTGCTGACTCCAACTTTTTCAGTGTCTTCTCATTTGAGCTGCTACAAGGCGATAAACACACCGCATTAAAAGATCCCAATAAAGTAGTATTAACAGAATCATTGGCTAAAAAGTATTTCGACTACAAAGTTGGAGATGAAACCCCGGTGGGTAAATCATTAAAAGTTGGTGATACCAATTTTGAGGTATCGGGTTTAGTTGCCGATCCACCCAAAAACGCTCATTTTGACTTCGATTTGATTGTATCGTTGAAGACAATGGGAGACTTGACAGGGGAATGGACCAGCAATAACTACTACACCTACTTGGTTCTTAACCCCTTGGTGAACTGGAAGGAGCTGGAAGCCAAGTTTGAGATCTTCATTGAAAAGTATATCGGCCCTGAAATTCAACAATACCTGGGAATGTCTTTGGCAGAGTTCAAAGCGCAAGGAGGTGATTATGGATTTTCATTGCAACCCCTAACCGACATTCATTTGAGATCTAAGCTGGATGATGAAATAGCAGTTAACGGGGATATCACCTATTTATATATTTTCGGGGTTATCGCCATTTTTATTGTGGTTATTGCTTGTATCAACTTCATGAATTTGTCCACTGCCAGGTCTGCAAATCGCGCTAAGGAAGTGGGGGTTCGCAAAACCGCTGGTGCTACTAGAGTTGGTCTCATCAATCAGTTCCTAACGGAGTCGATGCTGCTGAGTTTAATATCCACGCTGTTGGCAATGGCTTTGATTTCGATTCTGCTACCCGTTTTTAATACCATCGCTGGCAAAGAAATCTCTTTCTCGTCATTACTAGACGGACGTTTAATATTAGTATTTACAGGCTTGAGCATATTCATTGGCCTACTTGCCGGGAGCTATCCCTCTCTATTTCTCTCTTCTTTTAAGCCAGCTCAAGTGCTAAAAGGTAAAATTGGAGCAGGGTTTAGGAGTAGTGCCATAAGAAGCGTCCTGGTGGTATTTCAATTCACCATTTCCATCAGCTTAATCGTGAGCACTCTGATAGTATTTAAACAACTGAACATGATGCAGACCAGAAACCTTGGTTTTGATCAGGAGAATGTGCTCATCGTTGAAAACACCTATGCGTTGGGTACCAATAAACAAGTCTTTCAAAATGAACTAGAGCAGTACCAAGGCATTAAAATGGTGAGTAACAGCAGCTCTTTACCCCCCCGGCTCGACAATAGTACCGTCTTCAAGGCGGCGGGAGAAAATGAACAAGACCATCTGCTGCGATGGTACCGGGCTGACTTTAAACATCTGGCCACATTAGGTATTGAGATGAATGCCGGAAGATACTTTTCAGAGGATTTTCCCGGTGATTCATCAGCAATCATTCTTAATGAAGCCGCCATGAAGTCAATTGGTTGGGAAAATCATGAAAATCAAAAGATCATCACTTTCTCCAATGGTCCCCAAGGAAGTATGCTCGATGTAATCGGCGTGGTAAAAGATTACCATTTCGAAAGTTTAAAGAACCGAATTCGACCGATGGCCATTATACTGGGTAGTGGAAATGTGATTTCAGTAAGATTGGAACCCGGAAACCCACAGGAGCAAATTCAATTAATTGAATCCAAATGGAAGCAGTATGCACCCGACACACCATTGACCTATTCATTTTTGGAGGATAACCTGGATCAGTTGTATCGAAGCGAGATGAACTTATTGAGAATATTTGTCATTTTTACCTCATTGGCTATTGTCATCGCCTGCCTTGGATTATTGGGATTGGCAGCATATGCCGCCGAACAACGATCCAAAGAAATCAGCATTCGCAAAGTACTGGGGGCTAGTGCAGCACAGGTAATGATGCTGATGTCTAAAGATGTTACCAAATTAGTGGCAATTTCATTCGTATTAGCTGCTCCTATCGCCTATTTCTTTATTTCAAACTGGCTGGAAGGATTTGCCTACAAAGTGAATATTGAGGGATTTAGTTTCTTGGCCGGTGGTTTGATGGCCGTATTGATTGCATTGTTGACAGTAGGTTACCAATCCATCAAAGTTGCCCTCACCAATCCTGTGAATTCACTTCGCAGTGAATAAAGAAATGGTCTAGAAGAATAAGCTAAAAGCTGTATGTCCTGGCTGGGAGGCAACCGTTAAATTACCACGGTGCATTTGCATAATTTGTCTGGATAAGGCAAGGCCGATTCCAGAGCCTTTCTCTTTGGTAGTATAAAAGGGTACAAAAATTTTGCTTTGGGCTTCCGGGATGATGCCAGTCCCATTGTCAATAACCTCAATTATGACTCTGGCAGAGTCGTTTAAGTAGGCCTTTAAATCAATGGTTGGAGTTTGCTGCTGATATACCGCTTCCATGGCATTCTTGAATAGATTGATCAGCACGGTATCGATCAACTCCTGGTCGGCCTGTACCTTTAGTTCAATGGGTAAAATAACCTGATTAACGGTAATACTTGAGTTTTTAATTTCTCCCTGAAACAATCTTGTAAGTCGCTCGAAAAGGTCGGCAACCCTAATGATTTCAAAGGTTGGTGTTGGTATTTCGCTAAAGCTTCGGTACGCATCCACGAAATGAAGCAATCCTTTACTTCTTTTTTCTATGGTGGTCAAAGCTTCGGTCAAATCGTCAGTTGAGCTAGCGGATAAATGCTTTCGATCCTGGGTCCAGGAAGTATCATCCTCCAGCATCTCGTTTAGCGTTTCCACATGGGATACTATGGGAGTGATTGAGTTCATAATCTCGTGCCGCAGGATCTTGGCCAGGTTCTGCCAGGCCTCGATTTCTTTCTGCTGTAACTCCGATTGAATATTAGTGATAGAGATTGACCGGTACACCTTACCTCTTAACCTCAGCTCGGTAGCATTCACAGACAATTGATGATCACCATCTTCTGAAGATGTTGAAAGCATTTTGCTTTCTCCAGGCTGAATTTCAGTAAATAGTGTCCATGCATCATGATGATCCTGCTTTAGTTCAGATAGGTTACGTATGTATCCGATATCCAACAACAATACTGCCGCATTGTTGATCAATCCAATCCTTCCATCCTGATCAAAGGAGATCAGACCGACCTTAACGTATTGCACTACGGTGTGCAAATACTGCAAATGGGCCTCTTTCTCAGCTCGTACCTCCTTAAATTCATCCAATACCTGATTGAACGCCTTGTTCAGCTCCCGAAATCCCTTTCCCTGTTTGTCATCCTTGCTAAACTTTACCGTAAAATCAAGATTTTCAATTGATTCCAGAAAAAAGACCAGCTTTCGATGAATGGATTCCAGGTAGTAAATAATATTGTAGATACCTACCACAGCTACTACCAATAGCAGTAGTGAATAGCCTAACTGGTGTTCCAGGAAAAAGTAAATACTGCCCCCTATTGACAGTCCGATTATCAGCGTTCGGCAAACAACTTGTAACCTGAAGTTTTTAAAGATCATATTTTTCCATTCGCCGATATAGAGAGGTACGGGTAAGCCCTAATTCATTCGCGGCTTTGGTAACACTGCCATGGTACTTTTTAAGAATCTTTTTGATTACCAGTCTTTCAATATGCTCCAAATTGTAATTTGAAATAACCAAATCGTCGCCTTCTTCAGCCTCCACAGATGATCTGGTATTGATTAATAAGTCCTCAGCATTCAAGGTCAGCCCTTTATTCATGATAACAGCTCGTTCCATTACATGTTGGAGCTCCCGTACGTTTCCTGGCCAATGATATTTTTGCATTCTGTTCAGTGCTGACTCACTGAGGGATCGAATCCTTTTTTGATACTTCTTTACGTAATGCTGCAAAAAGTATTCTGCCAATAAAGGGATATCCTCTTTGCGCTCCCGCAACGGAGGTACTTGTATTTCAATGGTATTGATCCGGTAAAGCAGGTCCTGTCTAAACTTGTGCTCACCCACCATCTGATGTAGATGCATGTTGGTGGCAAATATTTGTCTTACATCAACGGGAATCACCTTATTGGACCCCAATCGAATGACTTCTTTATTCTGTAACACAGTCAAAAGTTTGGCTTGCATGGGGAGTGATAAATTGCCGATTTCATCAAGGAATATGGATCCTGCTGAAGCAATTTCAAAACGTCCCGGACGATCATCCTTGGCATCTGTAAAGGCCCCTTTAACGTGACCGAAAAGCTCACTTTCAAATAATGTCTCACTAAGTGCTCCCAGGTCTACATTCACAAAAACCTCCTGGGAACGGTTTGAGTTACGGTGTATAGCCCTGGCAATTAGTTCCTTGCCAGTACCATTCTCTCCCAAAATCAAAACATTGGCATCAGTTTTGGCAACTTGTTGAATGGTCTGATATAGTTTCAACATAGGCTCACTTTGCCCGATCATGTCCTGGTATTTGTGGTCTATGTCGGCGCTTACCTGACGCTGCCAGGAGCGCAATTTTTCATATTCCAACCTGGATGCCCTCAATTTCATGGCAGACAGTATGGTGGCTTGCAGTTTTTTGTTTTCCCAGGGCTTTACCGTAAAATCCGTAGCCCCTTCCTTGATGGCTTTAACTGCCAGCTCTACATCTCCATAAGCTGTGAACATAACCACCACCGCAGATGGATCGATACTGAGAATTTTATCCAACCAGAAGAATCCTTCTTTACCACTACTAACATCCTTGGTAAAGTTCATATCCAGTAGTATGACGTCATAAGTGTCTTGGCGGAGCAAGTCTGGTATCGAGTCAGGACGGTCCAGTATATCTACTTGCCCAAAGTGCCTTTTGAGATACAGTCTGGCAGCAGATAGTACATCTTGATCATCATCTACCACCAATATTCTACCTTGGCGTGCTAGGTTCATTTATGGAAAAGATACAAATTAAAACTTCTGTCGCTCAAATTTTGCAAAAATTGTTCCTTTCAGTAGATCCCGCTTTATCGGCTTTGTAGTGGGATAAGGCGTACGCTTACGAACAAAATAGCACGTTTACGAACAATCCAGCACCCCTAAATCAAGCTAAACTCACTTTTTTGGTTTGGCATGCTTGTTGGCCTCGGTCTGGTGCAAAATATTGTCAACTATGGGAATGGACAGGCAGCTTGAGAAAAAGAAATGGACTACTAGAAAGATCCTCACCTGGGCAGGTGGTGGTCTTTTAACGTTACTAGTGGCCTACACCTTAATCTTTGCCGACCACCGGTCAAAATTGAATGTGGATATAGACAAGATCACCATTGCCAAGGTGGCGCATGGTGATTTCCAGGAATGGATCCCCGAAACAGGTATTGTACAGCCGATTGAAACCTACTACCTGGATGCCATTGAAGGAGGTATTGTCAAAGAGTTGAACACAGAGACTGGTACTATGGTCAGCAAAGGAGAGGCCTTGATCACTTTGACAAACTCTGATCTTCAACTTGAAGTGCTAAACCGGGAGGCCCAGCTTTATGAACAGATTAATAATCTACGAACCTCTCGGCTTTTACTAGATCAAAATACCCAGAATTTGGAAAAAGAGTTGGCCGAGGTGGATTACCAGTTGCAGTTGGCCAAACCTGAATATGATCGACAGCAGGAGCTGTACCAGGAAAAAGTAATATCAAGAAAAGAATTCGAAGAAGCCAAAGAGCGCTATGACTATAACACCAAGCGCCGAAAAATTGTAAACTCGGCCTACCAACAGGAACTCGAACTTAAATCTGTACAGCTGAAACAACTCAATGATTCTGAAGCCCGCATGTGGAAGAGTCTGGAGGCAGTCGGTAACATACTGGATAACCTGGTGATCAAAGCACCCAAAGAGGGGCAATTTGCTTCTGAGCAATTAGAAATAGGTCAGTCAGTACAGCAAGGAGAGCGTATGGGTCAAATTGATATCGTGGACGACTTTAAGCTGCAAGTTGAAGTCGATGAATTGTATCTACCGCGTATCAATGTGGGACAGCTGGCATCCTATGAAAACCAGGCGGGACAAGTTTTCAAAATGGAAGTGACCAAAATATATCCTACCATTACCAGCGGCAATTTCGTGGTTGATATGGAATTCCAGGGCCAGACTCCTCGGGGCATTAAGCGAGGACAATCATTGCGCATACGGGTAGAATTAGGAAACCCAGGCCAAGCCCTGTTACTGCCAACCGGAGGATTCTTTCAATCCAGTGGAGGGAATTGGGTGTTTGTGCTGAATGAAGATGGTACGCAAGCTACCAAACGTGATATCAAGCTTGGTCGAAAAAATAGTTTGCACTATGAGCTGTTGGACGGGTTGGCTGAAGGTGAGCAAGTGATTACCTCCAGTTATGAAAATTTTGGGGACAATGAAATACTGTTATTGAAATGAACAGCAACGGTGCGAAGTCCGCCTGCCGGACGCGCAGGCAACAGCATACGGTAAGTTCAGCGCACCAACCTGTATGCTCAACACTGTTGCTCTTGCTTAAAAATAAACACTAAACACTGCATAAAACGTGATACAAACAGTCAATTTAAGTAAAGTATACACCACCGAGGAGGTGGAAACCACTGCCCTGGATTCGGTCAATGTAAACATCAAAGACGGAGAGTTTGTGGCCATTATGGGTCCTTCCGGCTGCGGCAAATCGACCCTGCTCAACATTCTAGGTTTGTTGGACAATCCGGATGGCGGGGAATACCATTTTATGGAATACCAAGTAGCGGGTTATTCAGAAAGCAAACGTGGAAAGCTGCGCAAAGGTGCCATCGGGTTTGTATTCCAAAGTTTCAATCTAATTGACGAACTGACGGTCTATGAAAACGTGGAGCTGCCCCTTCTATACCTGAAAATACCCAGCAAACAGCGCAAAGAGATGACAGAGGCGGTACTAAAGAGGATGCATATCATGAACCGCCGAAATCACTTTCCCCAACAGCTTTCAGGAGGTCAGCAACAGCGGGTAGCCATAGCCCGGGCGGTAGTGGCTGGTCCCAAGTTGATCCTGGCGGATGAACCTACCGGTAACCTTGATTCTGTCAATGGTGATGAAGTGATGGGCTTGTTGGCGGAGCTAAATCGTGAAGGTACCACTATTGTGATGGTAACCCATTCTCCCTATGACGCCAATTACGCCCACCGAATTATTAGGTTATTGGATGGACGGGTAGTTTCAGAAAATGTAAAAGAGCAGTTCCGTGTTTAGAAACTATTTAAAGTCTGCGCTTCGAAATCTCTGGCGATATAAGGGACATTCCTTGATTAATATACTGGGACTGGCCGTGGGTATGGCATGCTTGATTTTGATCATGCTATACGTCAAAACCGAATTGAGCTTTGACCGATTTCACCAATATCGCAACCAGGTGTATATGCTTAACCTGCAGGCTACCAATCCCCAGACTGGTGAAAGAAGCAATAGTGCCATAGGCCCATATCGATTGGCTGACGAATTAAAAATTGATTTTGACGATTTTGATGAAATAGTCAGGATCGCCGCCAGAGGTGGGGAATATGTAGAGGTTGGTAATGAACTTTATATAGAAGAAAAACTGGCTTTTGTAGATCCTGAGGTATTCGAAGTGTTTACTTTTCCTTTGTTAAAGGGTAATCCAGCAGATGCATTGGTGGACCCTTACTCGATAGTAATAACCGAGAAAATTGCTCAAAAATACTTTGGCGATAGCGATCCCATAGGACGCACTGTCAAAATCCGCGAACTCGATTTTAACGTCACCGGTATCCTAAAAGAGATTCCAAAGCAATCTCAATTTCAGGTCGATGTTCTGGTTTCCATGAATTGCGCTCAACACGCTTTCTCAAAGGTAGTACTGGAGAACTGGGGTGAGGGTTATGTCTGGACATTTGTAAAAATTCCTGAAAATACCAGCCCCAAGGATTACCAACTCCGGCTGGCCGAATTCACTTCTGCTAAATTGTCCAATTGGGAGGATTTCTCTCCGGTACTGAAAATGCACGCGCTTACTGATCTATACCTCGACTCCGCAGATTATGACAACTTTTTGCCAGGAGGGAATAGGACTTATGTAATCGCATTCTCATTTATTGCCTTGTTCATATTAGTGATCGCTTGCATCAATTTCATCAATCTTGCTACTGCCCGCTCGAGTTTAAGAGCCAAGGAGGTAGGACTTAGGAAAGTTGTGGGAGCCGAGCGGTCTCAGCTAGTTGGTCAGTTCTTAAGCGAGAGTACTTTACTGGCGGTGATTTGTCTGATAGTAGCTGCTCTACTGGCCAAACTATTTCTTAGAGAATTCAATGAATTGGCAGGTAGGGAAATCACCTGGAATCTATTTAGCGACATTCCCATGCTGATAGGTCTGCTGCTAGTCACGGTATTTGTAGGTTTAGTGGCTGGCAGTTACCCCGCACTACTCATTTCCGGGTTCAAACCGGTGAGCATCTTGTCGGGAAAATTCAAAATTGGACTTAAAGGTGCCGGTTTAAGAAAGGTTTTGGTCACTTTTCAGTTTGCTGCGTCGATATTACTGTTAATCATCACCTCCGCGGTGTACAAACAGCTTGATTACTGCCGCAATATGAACCTGGGCTTTGACAAGGAGCACCTAATCAAACTACCTGGCACGCCTATAGCCATGAGGGAAAGGTACCAGCAATTCCACGATGAACTCCTCAACAGTACCAAAATTGTCAACGCTGCTGCCTCTTCCAGGGTGCCACCAGGTAATTTGAGTAGCACTTTAACCACCCGTCCTGAAGGAGTTCCGGAAGATCAACGTCGAGGTATGCAAACCGTTTGGACCGACTTTGATTTTATTGAAACTATGGGCTTTGAAATTGTCGCTGGTCGTAGTTTCTCCAGGGACTTTCCCTCAGATGCCACTGAGGCATTTATCCTTAACGAAGCCGCTGTCAAAGAACTGGGATGGACCAATGAGTCGGCCGTCAATAAAACATTTGGCAGTATGGAGTTAACCGACTGGAAGGCAGGACAATGGGAGGAGAGAAATGGTAAAGTTGTTGGGGTAATAAAGGATTTCCATTTTGAATCGCTGAAGCGTGAAATTGTACCCACGGTTTACTTTGTAGCTCCTTATATGGCATGGAGCTATGTGGTGAGAGTGGCACCAGGAGACCCTGCCGTTGCGCTACAGGTTATTCAGGACAAGTGGGAAGAATTTAATCCCGAGGATCCATTCAATTACGTTTTTGTTGATGAGACTTATGAGCAATTGTATGCCAATGAAGACCGGCAAGCTCAAATATTTGCGGTGTTCGCAACCCTTGCGATCTCCATCGCCTGTTTGGGTTTAATTGGGTTAGCATCATTTACCGCTGAGCGGAGAAAAAAGGAAGTGGGCATCAGAAAGGTTCTGGGAGCAAGCAGTTCCAACGTGGTGGTATTGCTTTCTAGGGAGTTTACCATACTGGTAATACTGGCTTTGATCGTGGCATCACCGGTGGCCTGGTTGATCATGCGTGGGTGGTTAGCTGATTTTGCCTATCAAGTTGAGCTGGGATTAGGAGTCTTCCTGCTAGCTGGATTGCTGACGCTATTAATTGCCTGGATCACAGTTGCCTACCAAACCGGAAAAGCAGCATTGACCAATCCCGTGGATTCACTGCGGGCAGAATAGTTACTCCATGCTCTAAGCTCTTCGCTCCATGCTTAAAAACTATCTAAAAATTGCAGTCAGGAACTTGTTGAAGCATAAAGGCATAACCGCCATCAATATTTTGAGTTTGTCAATCGGGATGGCGGCATGCCTGGTAATCTTCCTTTTTGTGACCGATGAATTGTCCTTTGATTCATTCCACGAAAAAAAACAACAAATCTACCGTTTATGCGAAGTGCAAAGCTTTGAAGGGACCAATACCCAAAATGTAGCCCTCAGTATGCCGGGTATGGGCCCCACCATGACCGCCGAGTTTCAGGAGATTGAGGCTTATACCAGATTCTGGGGGCTTGGGGAAAGAATGATGGCTGATGGTGATCATAGTATACTGGTAGAAAATATAGCTGCAGTCGATAGTAGTTTCCTGGAAATCTTTGATTACCAGTTAATTCATGGCGATCCAGGTTTGGTATTGGATCGTCCATATGACGCAGTAATTTCCGAAGATATCGCTCAGGCTCTGTTTAATAGAATAGATGTAGTAGGAGAAAGCGTGGTAATTGGTGGTGATCAATATATAGTCCGGGGGGTGATGGCAAATGTACCTGAAAACAGCCATCTTAAATTCAATGTCTTGTTAAATGTTAGGTCAATTGCAGACAATCCTGATTTTGACTCAGAATTTGGAAGCAACTACCTTGTTACCTATTTCGTACTGCGCTCAGATGCCAATTTGGCTAATATGGCTGAGCTGTACCCCGATTATCTGATTAGAAGCACCGGCGAAGAGGATATCAATGATGCTTATAAGCTCTTTTTACAACCACTTGATCAAGTGCACTTAAATTCTATTGATATAGAGCATGACTACAATAACTACAGAAAATTCAATGGAACTTATATCCAGGTATTTATCCTGGTGGGGCTATTCATTATTGTTATCGCCAGCTTCAATTTTATGAACTTAACGGTGGCCAGAGCCAGCGGAAGAGCCAAGGAAATCGGGGTTAGGAAGACCAATGGAGCGATAAAGCAGCAATTGTTTACCCAGTTTATCATTGAATCAACATTTCTAGCCTTTATTGCTTTTATAGTGGGTTTACTAATCGCGTTGCTTGCTCTACCCCTGCTCAACGCCCTGATTGATCGGCAGCTTTCACTAAGCCCTATTTTGACTGATCCATTATTAATTGGAACTCTAGTAGCTACCACAATATTACTTGGCGTTTTAGCTGGATTGTACCCCTCCTTTTATCTCTCCTCATTTAAGCCTATAGCGGTACTTAAAGGGATCAAAGCATTTGGACAGCATTCTTTTTTGGGCAATTCCATGGTAGTGATTCAGTTTAGCCTGGCCCTGGCCATAATTGTTAGCACCCTAGTGGTAGTCCAACAGCTTAATTTTCTTAAAAACAAGGATATAGGATTCAACAAAGACCATATCATTTTGGTAGGCCTTAATGAAGAGGCCATGGAAAACTATGCAGAGATGAAGCTGGCACTGCTTAAAGAATCTAATGTTTTGGGGGTAACTGCCTCTGGTCAAAGGATTGGAAGTAATTTTCATCAATGGGGATTTAAAATAAAGAAGGAAGGGAGTGAAGCGGAGGTAATCACTACATCTAATGTATCTGTAGATCACGACTACCTGGAAGTGTATGGTATTGAACTGTTAGAAGGCCGTGGTTTTTCCAAGGAGTATGTCACTGATGATGGCCTGGCATTTATTATCAACGAGTCTCTAGCCAGAGAACTTGGACTTGATCAGCCAATTGGGGTCAATGCAGGACATTCGTGGTATCCGGATGATTCTTTAGGTACCATTATCGGTGTAACCAAGGACTTTAACTTCAATTCTTTGCACTTCCCTGTCAATACACTTTCAATGGTGGTCCATACCGACTGGGGGTTTAGCGAGATGTCGGTTAAGTTAAATGGTGCCAACATAGGACAATCTCTACTGGACCTTGAAAGAGTATATGGCCAATTTGTAAGTAAATACCCTTTTGACTACCAGTTCCTAGATGATCATTTTCAGAATCTCTACCAAACCGACCAGCAGATGGGTTATGTTATTGCCATCATGGCCGTGTTGTCCATTTTTATTGGATGTTTAGGGCTTTTTGGGCTTGCTTCCATTGCTACCGAACGAAGGATAAAAGAAGTAGGTATCAGGAAAGTATTGGGGGCTTCCACCTTAGGATTGATGGCACTGCTTTCGCGAAATTTTGCCAGACTGGTATTAATTTCCCTGGTTTTTGCTACCCCAATGGCTTTTCTATTTCTGAAGAATTGGCTCACCAATTTCGCCTATCGTGTAGATATAAATCCATTGATTTTTATAGTTGGAGGAATGGTAGCATTGGTTATTGCTTTAATTACCATTAGCTATCATGTGGTGAAGGCCACCAATTCCAACCCTGTGAAAGCACTGAAATATGAGTAGGACAGCAAGAGCATGCAGCCAATAAGACTATGTTTAAGAACAACCTTTTAATCGCCTGGAGAAACCTATTAAAGAACAGGATGCTTTCAATGATTAATATTGGAGGTCTTGCTCTGGGTATATCTACCTGTATTTTCATCATGCTCTTTGTGGCAGACGAATACAGCTATGATCGATTCCACGAAAACGCCCACAGAATTGCCAGGGTGGTGCTAAAGGGAAAGATCAGTGATGAATTGATAACCGAATTCTCCACTCCTACCCCGGTTTCAAAAACTTTACAGGATGAGTTTCCAGAAGTAGAACTGGGAGTTAGACTTAAGAATTACGGTACTCCTAAAATTTCCTACGGCAAAACAACATTAAGAACCACTCGTGTCGCTTTTGTGGATCCTGAGTTTTTTCAAGTATTCAGTTTACCACTAATCAGCGGAGACTTAAGCACGGTATTGAACCAGCCAAACTCGGTAGTAATCACTAAGGAGACATCAAGGAAGTATTTCGGGGAAGAAAATCCAGTTGGTAAAGTATTGGATTTCCATGATATGGGCAAACGGTATAAAGTCAGTGGGGTGATGGAAGAGGTCCCAACAAACTCTCATTTTCACTTCGATCTATTTGCTACTACCCTAGGATTAGAGGATAAAATGGATTATGAATGGGTGCAGTCCAATAGTTACTCCTACCTGTTGCTGCAAGAAGGTACTGAGCTAGCCGATCTTGAAAGCAAGCTTCCTTCCATAGTGGAAAAATACATGGGACCGCAAATACAACAGGCTTTGGGCATGTCATATGCAGAATTCAACAGCAACGGCAACCACGTGGGGCTATTCTTACAACCATTAACTGATATTCACCTACCATCAGAATTAACGGAACAGAACGATGAAATCGAGCAGTCAGGCAGCATCAAGACCATATACATATTAAGTGCCGTGGCATTGTTTATCCTGGTAATCGCCTGTATCAATTTTATTAATCTTTCGACCGCAATTGCTTCCCAGAGGTCCAGGGAAGTTGGCGTAAAAAAAGTTCTTGGTGGATACAAGGGACAACTTATTCTGCAGTTCCTGACCGAATCTACGGTAATTACGGTATTTGCCATGGTTCTTTCGATCCTGATTGTAGTGGTAGCATTACCCTATTTCAATGCACTATCCGGTAAAACCCTGTTAATCAGCTCACTGTTAACCCCGAAAATACTGATTTTTCTGGCCTTAATCGGTTTGGCCATCGGCGTTTTGGCGGGATTGTACCCAGCTTTAGTGTTATCATCATTTAAACCCATCTCCGCATTAAAAGGCAAAATTTACCAACGGAGTAATACCCAATGGGTACGTGGTGGGTTGGTGATACTTCAATTCTCCATTTCAGTGATATTGATTATTGGTACTTTGATAGCGGATCTTCAGATGAACTTTATTCTGAATAAGGATCTCGGATACAATAAAGATCGACTGCTGGTGATTAGGGAAAGTTGGATCTTAGGAGAAAAGGAAATAGTGTTCAAGCAACAACTTGAAGCCGACAGCAGGGTAGCAAGTATTACCCGATCAGGCTATGTCCCCTCCGGAAGCACCAATAATAGTATGTACAATATTTACCCGGATGCAAACTCCGATTCTTTCAGACGAACCCATTTATATTTTGTAGATGACCAATATCTAGAAACTATGGGAATGGAGTTGGTAGCTGGTCGCAATTTCTCAAACAATCAAGCAAACGATTCATCCAGTACCATCATTAATGAAACTGCTGCTCGCATCTTTGGGTTGGGCGCTGATGCGGTAGGTAAAGTAATTTCCATGGGTACTGATTTAGAAGGTGGTAAAAGAGACTTGAAAATTATTGGAGTAGTGAAAGATTTCCATTTCAAAACCCTGTACCAGTCAATCGCTCCATTAGGTATGATCAATGTACCCAACTCAGGTCTAATCGTTCGGGCCCATGATGCCGAGCTGTCAGAGCTAATTGCTACCATGAAGGAATTATGGAGTGATTTTGGCACCGGAGAACCTTTTAATTATACAGTGCTTGCCGAATCGTATAAAGAAACCTACCGCTCAGAAACCAACTTGAGTGGGGTACTTAGGGTATTTACCATGCTGACCATTTTCGTGGCTCTGATTGGCTTATTTGGGTTGGTGACCTTCACAGTAGAACAAAAAGTTAAAGAGATAGGCATCCGAAAAGTATTAGGTTCATCTGTATCACAAATTGTCTCCATGTTGACCATGAGTTTCATGAAATTGATTGGAGTTTCATTTTTGGTAGCATTTCCCCTGGGGCTATATCTTTCAAGGCAGTGGCTTCAGGATTTTAGTTACCGGATTGAAGTTCCATGGTGGGTATTGGGGGCAGCAGCCATATTGACGGTGGTCATGGCGCTGATTACCATTGGCTTAAAGGCTGTTCGAGCTGGCATGGCTAATCCTGTGGAGGCACTTAGGAATGAATGATTACGAATTATGAATTTGAGTATAATACATCCTCATAGGTACTCTAAACTTTACCACTATGATCAAAAGCTATCTTACCATAGCCTACCGCAACTTATGGAAGTATAAGTTTTATACTCTTACTAACGTCATTGGATTATCTATTGGGTTTGCTGCAAGCTTACTGATTACCCTTTATGTGATAGATGAATTGAGCTATGATCGTTTTCATGGTAATGCTGACAGTATTTATCGGGTAACCACAAAGTTTAATTTTAATGGAACCATAAGTCAATGTGCTTCTACCAACTACCATATTGCTGAAGTCATTGATGTTGAAATCCCAGAAATCCAAACCACTCTCCGAGTGCAAAAGATGTGGGACCATACCATCAGGCAGCATGATCGGTTGTTTCCTGGAATAGAGACAATTGCTGTAGATAGCAATTTCTTTAATTTCTTCACCTTTCCTCTAATAGAAGGCAATCCAAATACCGCCCTTGATGACCCAAATTCTATAGTATTGACTGAGAAGCTGGCAATTCTCTTGTTTAACAAGACTGAGGGTATTCTTGGAAAAACCATTGAAATGGATGGTATAATTTATCAGGTTACCGGTGTAGCCGGCAACCCGCCATCCAATGCCCACTTCCATTTCGAACTTATCAAACAATTTGAGCCTCGCACAAGACAGGTAGTAAACTGGGGAGACGTGAACGGAACTGTTTCTACATATTTTCTATTAGCTGATAACAGCTCAGCAATAGATATACCGCAGAAGATTAAAGAAGTTTGTCTGAAGTACAATCCCAACATTGAAGAGTGGATTGATTTACAAAAATTTGACGTCGATTTTTTCGCACAACCATTGAAGGATATACACTTGCATTCTCAAATGGAGATGGAATTGGAGGCCAATAGTGATATCAAATACGTCTACACCTTTTCCATTATTGCTTTGTTGATAATAATCATAGCCAGCATCAATTATGTAAACATGTCTACAGCGCGCTCATCAAATCGGGCAAGGGAAGTGGGTGTGCGCAAAACCATGGGATCGGGTCAGGGTCTACTCATCAATCAATTTTTAACAGAATCAATACTGGTAAGCGTAATAGCTGCCTTGCTTGGATTGGGATTGGCTGAATTATTCCGACATCCATTTAATCAACTAGCTAATAAACAACTATCCCTCAATCTACTGGAGCATCCGATCACCGGTATGTTGGTATTGATGGCAGGTGTTGGGATTGGTATCCTGGCTGGCTTATACCCGGCTTTTTACTTAACCCGATTTCGACCAGTACAGGCACTACGTGGCAAATTCAAAACAGGTGGAGCAGGAAAGAACTTCCGCAACGCTTTAGTGATATTCCAGTTTAGCGTTTCTATTGCGCTTATTGTATGTACCATGGTGGTCTATTACCAACTGCAATTCGTACAAAGCAAAAACCTGGGGTATAATCATGAAAATGTAGTGTTGTTGAACAATGCTATGAAAAATCACTATGAGGCTTTTGTAAATGAAGTAAAACGTTATCCTAAGGTTAAAAATATAGCTGCTTCCAGTCAAAGTCCCCATCTAATTACTAATTCACAGGGCGGATTATTGGTACGCGGTCAAGAAGAGAATGAGTTGTTTGAATTAAACAGACTATTGGTGGATTATGAGTTTCTTCCCACGTTTGATATTCCCTTGAAATTAGGTCGTAATTTCTCCCCTGAGTTTGCTAACGATACCTTGGCAATGATTTTAAATGTAGCCGCTACTAAAAAGCTAAACATTGAGGCCCCCCTGCAGGCTCAGATTCAACGGAACAACCAAAACTATCAAGTAATTGGCGTTGTGGAAGATTTTCATTTTCAATCACTACACCACCAGATCGCCCCTTTGTTTATTTTACTAGGTACTTCTGCCTACGATTACAATAATATTGAAGTACGCATTAGTGAGGATGATGTGCCAGGAACCATAGCATTCTTAGAAAAAACCTGGAAAAAGTTTGCGCCAAATAGTCCCTTTTACTTTTCCTTCCTGGATCAAAATTATCAGAGTCTATATCAATCAGAGATGCGATTAGGAAAGATCTATGGCATATTCACTGGACTTGCCATTCTGGTAGCATGCCTGGGGCTCGTTTCTCTGGTGGCATTTCTGGCCGAGCAACGTACCAAAGAAATTGGAATCCGCAAGGTTCTTGGAGCTTCGATTACCAGTGTAGTGACCTTATTATCAGGTGACTTTATTCGTCTAGTGCTAATCGCTATGCTAATAGCCACACCTAGTGCTTGGTATGTGATGAATAAATGGTTGCAGGGCTTCGTCTATCGGGTGGAATTGCAGTGGTGGATGTTTGCTATTGCAGGACTGACAGCCATCCTAGTAGCAGCATTAACAGTTTCGGGACAGTCACTAAAAGCAGCAATGGCAGACCCGGTGAAATCATTGAGAAGCGAATGATGAGCATTGAGTGGAAATGAATATAGCTTTAAATAATAATCTCCCAAACCGTGCTTAAGAACTATTTGGTAACTGCCTGGAGGAATCTGTGGAAGCATAAGCTGTTCACCATTATAAACCTGCTTGGGCTTACCGTCAGCATCTGTGTGTCATTTGTGGTATTTCAAATCGTAAAGCATGAGTTAAGTTATGACAAGCATCATGCTGATGTCGACCGCATTTACAGGGTTGTCACCAAATCATACATCCTTGGAGAGGAGTATCCTAATCCCGGTGTACCAATTCCATTGGCGGAGGTAGTTAAAAATAACATGACAGGATTTGAGGAAGCAGTTGGTTTCTTCAGAATACACGATTACCAGGTAAGAATGCCTGGAATTCGGGGAAATGAAGCCAAAGTTCTAAAGCATCAAAATGGTGTAATATTGACCGATCCGGGGTATTTCAGGTTATTCAAACATCATTGGCTGGTTGGAGATCCTGAATCCGCTTTAAAGGACCCTTTTAAGGTGGTATTGACAGAGAGTAAAGCACGGAATTATTTCAATCTAAATGATCTTTCTGAGGCTGTTGGCCGGGAAATAGTTTATCAGGATTCTATACAGCTAGTGGTGTCTGGGATTGTCAAGGACAGCGATAAACTGACTGACTTTGATTTTAAGGAGTTTATTTCAGTATCAACAGTTTACGGATCGGGTCTTAAGTACAAATGGTACTTGGACCGATGGGATAATGTAGACTCTGATTTTCAACTGATGGTCAAACTAGACAAATCTACTTCACCAACCTCAATAGAAAAACAACTGAGAGTACTCCGTCATACCTATCAACAGGGTTATGAGCCTGAAGAACAAGTACATGAACTACAGCCTTTAAGTGATCTGCATTTCAATCCACAATATGGTGCCTTCATTCGACCAGTAGCTAGTAGATCGACACTTTTGGGTTTGATAGCCATAGCTATCTTTTTGGTGGTATTAGGGTCCATTAACTATGTTAACCTTACCACTGCTCGGGGAAATCAGCGTGCTTCTGAGATTGGAATAAGAAAAACACTGGGGGGAAGTCGGTATTCGATAGCGGCTCAGTTTATAGCAGAATCAATTTTGCTTTGTATAACAGCGGCTCTATGTACAGTTCTTATTACTCCAACGATTTTAAGATTATTTCATGACTTTTTGCCTTTAGGCTTTACCTATAGATGGGAGCTTTACTTGCTGCTATTCTTGCTGGCACTCTGCCTAGTGATTGGGTTTATTTCTGGGACCTACCCCGGCTTGGTACTGTCGCGGTTTAGACCGATCTCCATGGTTCAAAAAAGCCAGGCGCAAGCAAGTAGATCTATATTTCGAATGAGTTTAACGGTGGTGCAGTTTGTGGTGGCTACTTTTTTTATTGCTTCAACTTGGATGGTCGTTTTACAATTAAGATATGCCCTAAATCACGAAATGGGTTTTGACAAAGTGGGCATCATCACATTTTTCATTCCAAATGATGAACAAGGTCACGGAAACTTGCTTCAACAAAAATTGGAGTCATTACCTGAGATAAAATCTGTAAGCCGTGGTGGCTCAAGTCCGGCATCTACCAGCGTACAATCTCGCAGTTTCGGTCATAGCGGCAAGCAAGAAACAAGAGAGGCAAATTTGATGCTCAAGTATGGAGATGAGCATTATCTCGATGTATATGGATTACAGCTACTTGCGGGAAGAAATATCACAAACAGTGATACCATAAGAGAACTATTAATAAATGAAACTTTTCTACAGCAGCTAGGCTTTGACTACCCCGATCAAGCTGTGGGGGAATCACTTTCCAGTGAGGGTGTTCAATACCCAATCGTCGGGGTAGTAGCTGATTTCAACACCCGGCCAATCCGTTCGGGAATAAGTGCTACCGCTATAACGAATGCCCTAATTAACACAAACTTCCATATTAGGTTTGAAGCACTGTCAAATCATAAAAATAGCTGGTCAATGGCAATTGATAAAATGAAAGTAATTTGGGATCAGGTCTATCCAGATGAACCATTTAGTTATGAGTTTTATGATCAAAGAATAGCTTCTTGGTACCAAAGAGATAAGCGTACCGCAGAACTGCTATCCTGGGTTACAGGTGTTACAATATTTATCAGCTGTTTGGGATTGCTAGGTCTGGCCATCCTAATCACCACTGAACGTACCAAAGAAATTGGTATAAGGAAGGTCTTGGGAGCTAGTGTTACTAATGTGGTCATGAATCTCGCCTCTGGGTTGCTCAAATTAGTACTTATTGCGGCAGTTATTGCAATGCCAATCATTTGGATTTTCATTTCTAGGTGGTTGGAAAATTTTGCCTATTCTATCCAAATAGGTTGGTGGATGTTTGCTTTACCAGCCTTGTTAGTATTGATAATAGCATTTATAACCGTTATTGCGCAAGTATTTATGGTTGCCCTAGCCAATCCTGTAGACGCTATTAGAAACGAATAAAACTTTGAATATTAAACACTAAAATCGTGATTCAACTCAATAATATCGATAAGTATTACAGCAGCAAATTCACCCGTACCTTTGTACTAAAAGGGATCAAACTTGAAATAAAGTCAGGTGAGTTTGTTACCATTATGGGACCTAGTGGCGCAGGAAAGTCTACCCTGTTGAACATTATCGGCTTGCTAGACCAACCTTCTGCCGGGGAATACCTGTTTATGGAGGAGCCCGTTCATCATTTTAAAGAACGCAAGCGATCTGAATTGCACAAACATCATATCGGGTTTGTATTTCAGGCCTACCACCTGATAGATGAACTTACGGTTTACGAAAACATCGAAACACCGCTTTTATACAAAGGGATTAAGGGCAAGCAAAGGAAGGCCATGGTGGCGGAGATTCTGGACCGCTTTAACATTGTAGCTAAGAAGGACCTGTTTCCTGAGCAGTTGTCAGGTGGTCAGCAACAACTAGTGGGGGTGGCCCGGGCGATTGTCGGCCAGCCTAAATTACTACTGGCAGACGAACCTACCGGCAATCTTCATTCCAAACAGGGTCAGGTGATCATGGAATTGTTTAAGGAGTTAAATGCTGAGGGCATGACCATTATTCAAGTTACCCACTCGGACGAAAATGCCCAGTATGGTAGTCGGATCGTACAATTGGTAGATGGCATGATCAGGTCGGATCAGGCGGTACTGCCAGCACACCCTAAACATGAAGGTTAATCTAAACAGGGGTCTATGGAACCATAGCCTCAAAATAGCGATCAGAATTTTCAGGCAAAACCCCATATTCTCAGGCATCAATGTAATCGGCTTGGTCTTAGGCATAATCTCATTCAGTGTTTTACTGCTTTATTATGTACAAGAAACCAGTTACGATGATCATTTTCCCAATGCCGAGAACATCTACCGAATTACCATTAATTCCACCGAAGATGGCAGTTATCAAGAGTCTGCACGATCTCCGATTCCTTTTCTCGATTTCTACCATGAGGCAGTTGGAAGTGAATTGGTTTTAGCCAGGATGATTCCTTGGCCAGGATATTTGAAATATCAGGCCAACCAAAAGTCCAAAGAAAACCAATTCGTATTTGCTGATCCTGAGATATTAGACATATTCCCGATGGAAGTTCGACAAGGATCTCTGGAGAATTCATTACAAGCACCATTTCAACTGATCATTACCCAAAGCAAAGCCTTGCAATACTTCGGAGAGCAAAATCCAATTGGCCAAACACTAAGCTTTGATGAAGGTTCTGACGAACTTTCTTTTACAGTTACTGCTGTAATTGAAGACAATCCGTTTAACACCCATTTAGATTTTGACTTCATAGCTTCCATTAAAAGCCTGGATCAATTCGCACCCTGGTATTACAGTTGGTTCTATCCTACTGCCTTTTTATATGCTCGTTTAGAGCCTGAAGCGAATTTATCTTCATTGGAGAAAGTTGCACAGGATGTTTTGAACACTAATGCAAAACCAGGATATCTGGACAGTAATCCTGAAATCGTTTTTCAACCGTTGACCGATATCCATTTACAATCCAACAGGCAAGGCGAATGGAAACCAAACAATACTCAAATTAATATCAATCTATTCTTATTATTAGGGATGTTCATATTATTGATCGCGATTATCAATTATGTGAATCTGACCACCGCCAACAACCAGAAAAGGATGAAAGAGATTGGTCTAAAAAAAACCATGGGATCAAAGCGGGATCAACTGATACAACAGTTCTTTGTAGAATCCTGGTTGATTATTGCCATATCATTTGTGCTTTCAGTACTGATTCTTCTGATCATTTGGGACCCTTTGATCTCAAAATTGATAGATGGTAATACCATTTCGGAACTGCTGGTAAATTATCAACTTACAATTTGGGTATTGTTGGGGCTAATAGTCACCTCCGGACTTGCTGGATTTTACCCGACACTAGTTACCATTAAATTCAATCCTATTGACGCCATTAAAAACAATATTGGTAAGTATATGAATAAAGGGATCCAAAGGAAAACACTAGTCTCTACTCAGTTCTCCATTTCTATGATCTTGATTCTGATTACCATGCTCCTAATTCAACAATACCATTACCTAACCTCTAAAAACCCAGGATTCAGCAAGGACTACCATGTAGCAATAAAGATGGCTGATGATCATGATATTCAGCATGTTAAGGAACTTAAGGCACAGCTAAGCCAACTGTCTTTCATCCAAAATACCGCGGCTTCAAGTGCCATCCTTGGGTTGAGCGAAAGCTTCCACGGCTTTGACGTTAAATTTCCGGATAGACCGAATTTCCAGGGCATTGAATGGCCTACCCTGGGAGTTGATGAAGACTTTCTCAAGACCTTTGATATAAAGTTGGCAAGTGGTAGAGATTTTAGTAAAGATTATATAACCGATCAATCAGAAGCCTTTATCATCAATAGATCTGCTGCTGACCACCTTGGAGGTGAGCTTTTAGGTGAGAATATAGAATTATCCATCTATACCGGAAAACGTGAGATCAGGAAAGGTAAAATCATTGGTATTGTGGAAGATTTTCATTTTAAATCTTTCTATCAATCCGTTGATCCCTTGGTTATTTATATCAATCAACATCCAAACTTTACGGATTTCTTGAATATCAAGTTGAGCCCGGGATCGATGGCTGATCAAATTGAAGCGATCGAATCGGTTTATAAAGCCTTCAACACCGATAAACCTATGGAACTTCTTTTTATCAACGACGAAATAGCAAGCACTTATCAGCGCGAATTAGCCAGTGGTAAAATCATGCTACTGTTTACGGTGCTATCGATTTTCGTTGCTGCTCTCGGCGCTTTTGGCTTGGCCACTCACTCTTTTAGAAGGAGAAGTAAGGAGATGGGAATTCGGAAAGTTCTGGGAGCATCCTCAGGAAATATCACACTGGAAGTACTAAAGGAATATCTGATAATTGTTTCAATAGCTTGTATATCCGCATGGCCGTTGGTATACTATCTATCCTCAAAATGGCTAGATAATTTTGCCTATGCCACTGATTTTGGGTTTGTGAATTATCTCATCGGGTTGTTGATTTTAATCTTGGTGATTGTTATCTCAAACCTTCACCAATTAATCCGCTCCATTAAGCTAAATCCAGTGGAATACCTGAAAGATGAATGATTGAAAGTTGGAAATAAGGTTGCGCCAATGGAAATTTGGATATTGGTGAGAATTGATAACCACTTTTCCTATGCAGCAACCTAATCCCCGAACTTCTTTGCCTGAAAATGATCTGGAACGAGAAGCCTGGCCTTCACTCCCACCGTTTTTCCTGGACTTCGTTAGGCAAAAAGGAACCCCACGCAATCTATCACCGGGAGAAGTCTTGTTTGAGGTTGGGCAGGACGGCTATGATTTTGCTCTAATCGAAAAAGGAACCTTTAACATCGTTGACCGCACGGTAAATAAAACCATTGTCAGTATTAAAGCAGGGAACTTTCTCGGTGAGTTGGGAATGCTGATGGGGCAAAAGACTTTCTTGGCTGGAGTGGCAGAAACCCACTGCACTTTAACGGTTATTCCACAATCAGACATCAGGATTTTTATGGCTACAGAGCCAGAAATAGGTGACATAATCGTTCGTGCCTACGCCGCCAGAAGACGACTTCTCATTGAGTGGGGCGAAGGAGGGCTGGTAATAATGGGCAATAGTGATAATAGAAATACCTCCATACTATTAGAGTTTGCCAGTAGGAGCAGAATACCCCACCGCTGGGTAGATAGATCTAATAGCGCAATGTTAGGGAAGCTAAAAGATTATGGTGAACTAACCGATTCAGATACAGTGGTTATTGTTGGAAACTCGGAAATACTTATTAATCCTTCCCCAAAAGACGTGGCCTTGGCGCTGGGAATGGATCTGGTAGTGGACACCAATCAAGTATTCGATCTGCTGATTGTAGGAGCAGGCCCTGCAGGCCTGGCAGCTTCAATTTATGGGGCTTCAGAAGGACTTTCAGTGCTGACCATGGAAGACACCGCCATTGGTGGGCAGGCTGGTACTTCCAGTAGAATTGAGAATTATCTGGGATTTCCTCAGGGCATCAGCGGTAGCTCCTTAGCCTACAAGGCCGAGGTACAAGCTATTAAGTTTGGTGCCCGTATAACAGTGCCCAGAAGGGCCACCAAATTACTCCTAAAGGATGATCAGTTCCATATTGCGCTGGATGACGAACGATGTGTAAAAGGAAAATCTGTGATACTTGCCAATGGTGCTCGTTACCGAAAACTCAATTTGAGCAGACTCCCCGAATTTGAGGGTAACGGTATATACTATGCAGCCACAGATCTAGAAGCACGTCATTGTATTGATAGTAAAGTAGTGATAGTTGGCGGAGGTAATTCTGCAGGGCAGGCGGCTATGTTTCTGTCTAGATATGCGGAATGCACTTATGTGATTGTTCGTGGTGCGGGTCTGGGCGCTACTATGTCCTCCTATCTTTCCGATAGAATCATGACCCATCAACGGATCAAACTAATTACCAACTCCGAAGTATGCGAGCTTCATGGAAAAGGCCGACTTGAAGGTATCTCAATACGCCATAAACTCACTCAAGAGCAGCAACATATTGAGGCCAATGCCTTGTTTATAATGATTGGAGCTCAGCCGAATACCCGTTGGCTTGATGAGCAAGTGTCCTTGGATGAGCACGGGTTCATTCTGACAGGTTATGGAACCGGTGACGGCAATTCCGATTTTCAAACCTCTCAGCCCGGGATATTTGCCGTCGGGGATATTAGGTCAGGCTCAATCAAAAGAGTGGCTTCGGCGGTTGGAGAGGGCTCGGTAGTGATATCTTCAGTACACAAATATCTGCAGCAGCAGTAGCCTCAATCTTTGGTGAAGAAATTCTTGGTCAAAACCCTTTCAAAAATTGTCCCCAACCTGGTAGTATCGTTTGCCTACCAACAATTAACTAATCCCCAGGTGAAGAAGCTTCGAGAGTATGAAACCAGGATATTGGACAAGGCGAAGCAGGATAACTTTAAGTTTAAGGGTTATGATATCAAATTGTACCAATGGGGAAAGGGACCCTATGAAGTATTACTCATTCATGGTTGGGAAGGGCAAGCCGGGAATTTTGCCGATCTAATTGAAAGATTGTTGCAGCATGATTTCAAAGTATATGCTTTTGATGCCCCATCTCATGGATACAGTAGTAAAGGTAAGACCAGTTTGTTTGAGTTTACAGAGTTGGTAGCGGTCTTAATCAAAAAATTCCATGTAAAAAACTTAGTGAGCCATTCCTTTGGAGGAGTAGCTACCACCTATGCCCTTTTCTCAAATCAAGATATCGTGATCGAAAAATATATTTTATTGACCACCCCTGATCGTTTCATTGATCAAATCCAGGATGTATCTGAGAAGCTGGGAATCACCAAAAAAGTAGAAGACAGACTGATCACCAGATTGACCAAAGAAACCGGTCAAGATGTGTACGCTTTGAACGTCAGTGATTTTGTAAAACAAATTAGGGTAAAGCAGGCCTTAATTATTCATGACCGTCATGATAGAGTCATCCCTATATACCAGTCTAAGCATGTACATCAAAACTGGCCACCAGCTAAGTTGATGGAAATAGAGGGGACCGGACACTTCAGAATCCTAAGCAATCACGCTGTTATAGGTGCGGTGATTGGGTTTCTACAAAAATAGCCCCGCCAAATCCACGTTGGCAGGGCTTATTTTATCAACCCAGTGATTCCACTGGACCCTTAATATACAGGAAACTCTTGAATATTCAACCACATTATGCACTGCGGTAATCTTGCTTTGTATTAGTTTTGATTAAACCTCAAAGCATTGGACCTTTTTAACGTACTTTCTACTTACCAAAATCAGGCCATACAAACCCTGGTAGTCATTTTACTTTATTTGTTTTCGAGATTTGCTATAAACTTTGCCATTCAGAGAAGAATGCTATCAAGATCATTTGGGCAAGACCGAATGATTCTGGTGCGACGGGTGTTAAGGTTTCTAATCCTGATTTTTTTTGGAATTGTTTTCGCATCAATCTGGGGAGTGAAACAAGGGGACATTTTTTTATTCCTGACTTCAGTACTCACAGTGATTGGAATCGGTTTCTTCGCCCAGTGGTCGATTTTATCCAATATAACCGCCGGCTTGATCCTTTTTTTTAGCAATGATATCCGTCGTGGTAATAATATCACCATTTTTGAGAAGGATGTTGAAATCAGCGGCACTGTACAGGAAATTGGCCTGGTTTTTTTTCTGATTGAGACTAAAGATCGAGGCATGGTTTCCATCCCCAATACCTTGATCCTTCAAAAAATGATAGCGCTTAATCAGCCTTCATCGAAATAAAAAACCCCGCCAGAGGCGGGGTCCAACTTTTAACGAATTTAAACTTAGGTTAATGGGTTAATCAATAAACCCTAAGAAAGTCGGATTGTTTTCAAATTTTACCTGGTCCGAGTGGTGTTCCCTACTTTCCTTTTCTGTGATTAGTTACCGGTTGGTGAATACCGCAACTTTCACAAGAGCCTTTACCGGAAAACTCCTGGCGAAGCTTTCGAACCAAATAAGCCACTGAGAGGGCCACTAAGAGTAAAACTAGGACGGTTTGCATCAAGCCAAGAGGTTATAAGTCAATAAGGAGGCACCGTAAGCCAATACAAACATATAAATAAATTGGATCACGGGCCACTTCCAACTTTTAGTTTCTCTTCTCACCACTGCTAAAGTACTCATGCATTGCATGGCAAAAGCATAGAATACCATTAATGAGAATCCGGTAGCCAAGGTGTATACCTTTTCACCAGTAGTGGGATTCACCTCATTGCGCATGCGTTCCATCAGGGTCTCATTTTCTTCAAAGTCCTCCCCCACACTGTAAATTGTAGCCATGGTGCTCACAAAAACCTCTCTGGCTGCGAATGAAGTGATCAATGCAATTCCGATTCTCCAGTCATACCCCAGTGGCTCAATAGTGGGCTCTATGGCCTTGCCCATGATACCAATATAGGAGTTCTCTAATTTCGCTGCCGCCACCTGATCTTCCAGCTCAGGGTCTATGCCTGAAACTGCCTGCTCCATACGTCCCGGTGGACCATAACTGGCCAACACCCAAAGCACGATAGAAATCGCCAGGATGATTTTACCCGCCTCCCATACGAATAGTTTGGTCTTTTCATACAGCAGTAACCACACATTTTGTAGCCTGGGAATCTTGTAGGTGGGCATTTCCATCACCAAGAATCCCTTTCTTTTAGTTTTTATCAGTGATTTCAGTAGCAATGACACCAGTAATACTCCGGCGATTCCCAGCAAATACATAAATAGCAAAGCTGCCCCCTGCAAATTTATCCATCCCAACTTTTGTTCAGGCACTACCAAAGCAATCAACAGCACATATACCGGTAATCGGGCTGAGCAGCTGGTCAGTGGCACCACCAGAATGGTGAGTAATCGCTCTTTCCATTGGTCAATCGACCGGGTAGCCATTACCGCAGGGATAGCACAGGCCATACCAGACATTAAGGGAACCAGGCTTTTACCACTCAAGCCAAAAGGTCGCATCAATCGATCCATAATAAACACCACACGTGACATGTAGCCTGTTTCTTCCAGGATCGCAATAAATGCAAAAAGTAAGGCGATTTGAGGAATGAAGATCACTACCCCTCCTATCCCGGGTACTATTCCTTCCGCAATTAAATCAGTCAATATCCCTGGTGGTAGATTGGCCAATACCCATTGACTAGCTACCAAAAAGACTTCGTCGATCAGGTCCATAGGCACACTGGCCAGTTCATAGATGGTCTGAAAAATGATGAACAGGATCAGCAGAAAAATAGCATATCCCCATATGGGGTGGGTGGCAACCTGATCAAGCCTGCGGCTCAATTGCTTGCGCGATTGATTGGTCTCTGATTTCGATTGACAAAAACTAAGGATCTGTTTGATCTTCCGGTATCGGGTATTGGTGTCCAATACCTGATCCTCTCCTGACAGATCACCTGGTGAACCATTATCAGAAATTCTACTATCTGCCAGAAAAGGCTTTTCTTCAGCCAGTGAATGCTGCACAATGGTGCGCTTCAAATCACTTATCCCCTGCCCATTTTTAGCATCCACTTCCACCACCTGGGTGCCGCTGAGCAACTCACTAAGTTTGGGGCTGTCAATTTTGATGCCTTCTTTTGAAACCAGATCAACCATGTTGAGCACCAGTATGGATGCCAATCCCAGGTCTTTAATTTGGGTAAAGAGCAGCAGGTTTCGTTCCAGATTGGTGGCATCCACCACCACCACCGTCAGGTCCGGATGATCCTGGTGATCTTTACTGACCAAAATCTCGGTGGCCACCTGCTCGTCGGTTGACTTAGGAAAAATGCTGTAAGTACCCGGTAGGTCAATCACATCGATTACGGCTCCTTTATGAGATTTGAATTTCCCAGCATGTCGATCAACAGTAACTCCAGGATAGTTACCCACATGTTGGTTCAAACCGGTTAATTGGTTGAACACCGAAGTTTTTCCGGAGTTTGGATTTCCTACTAAAGCGATCTTTCTCAAAACCTTTTGGTTATTCCTGTACTACACTGATCAACCTAGCTTCATTATTTCTTAAGGACAGCACATAATCACCTACCTCGATCGCTATGGGATCCCCTAGCGGGGCACGGTATAAAATCATGATATGCTGCCCAGGTATTAAGCCCATCTCCGCAAGCTTAGCACTCAGCACTCCTGAAGCAATGGACGCTACTTTAAGGGGCATATTTGGAGTGGCCTGATCCAGGGTATTCAATGATAAGCTGAATTTGGTCTAAGTCTAAATCAAGTCTCTAATATGATCAATACAAACGTGATACGCAATTTCTTCTAGGCAAGGAGGATCAATTGTGAGGACAGTGAGTCAGAATGGTTAAGGTTGATCTTCACAGTAGCAAGACTTACAATACCTGATTTTAGGTATATCTATACTATTATTAGGTATCAACTGAGTCAGTTGCAATACCTAACTGGTGGTATATTTTTCCGTTCCTGGTAATTTCCTATTACCCCTCTTGGATTTAAACCATCCCTGAACAATTTTTGCATTCCTATTTAGATTTTGTCTAAATAAAATTAAGTGTATTCGGTGACCAATTATAGACTTTATAGCTTATTCTTAATAATACTGCTGCCTATTATAGCAGAGGCTGGAATAGT
>JANQPK010000212.1 GCA_028289505.1 Cyclobacteriaceae bacterium | reverse complement strand
TTTGTCAGTCCAATAGATCCGATTGCGGAAAAACGTGACAGGAAGCACAGTGAACTCTCGCCAAGGCTTCTCCCTGTTCAATATACGTATCCATATCATCCCTACCCGTACAGCTAGAGCCAAATAAGATCAGGGCCCAAAAAATAAAACAGAATAGGGTTATTAATCTCAACATATGGCCAGTTGGCAACTGTGTTTAGTTATTGGGTAAGGATTCCAACTCCCTACTGTCTTGTGAAGCGAGATCGTTGAGCTGAAATTGCAGATTCCGGATGACGTGCTTACCTACTTTTTTACCTTGTTCCACTCCATTTACACAAGCAGGTAAGTAATGAATACCACCATATAATCTACTAATTGCAGCTTCGTCTGAGGCGTCAAAAAACGAATCGAAGCTGCGCACTGGCAGCCCGAATTCAACTTCTGTACTATCCACAAAGGAAAAGTTATCTCCCAACATGTGGGTCAGGGTCTCTGCCGCTGCCCTGGAAATCACAGAATGACCAGAAGTGTATTCCGGAAAGGCTGGTGTTTGCAAAATTGGATGCCAGGATTCATCGTAATAACGGTTGATAAATGTTTCCGGCCGGATCAAACTGGAACGGTATTTTTCATCCCAGCAACTGATGAATGCATCAGCCAATGCAATACTTGTCAATGCAAAAATATGGGCGCGCTCTATTAATGGCAAATAAGCCTTTTTGGCAGCGATTCCAGCAATGGAAATCCAATGACCACCGGGGCTTATTTTTTGCGTATAAAACATCACGTGACCCTTGGTATAGGAAATATTGGGGTTACAATCCCAGAACTTAGCAATTTCAGTTTCTTCCTCTGTTGCCTTTACTACAGCGTCGTAGACCTCCATGGCTTCTTTAAAAAACTGTGAGGATCTGGTAGTATCGAATTCAGTTGGAGGGGGTGGTGTAAATTGGGAAGCACTATCAATAACAAAAGGGCGTAAGGTATGCCAGTGGGGTTCAATTCCGGGCATATAATCAGGCGGTGTAGGCTCCCATTTGCCGGGATCATTGAGCAATACATATTTTGGCAATGCCTCCCGCTGTTTGTAACCATCCTGGGCTGCCCATTTAAGAATATGACGAGCCACTTCTTGTCCATATTGAATGCTTTGTTGCTTGATATCGGGATCGATCCCTATCTCATCCAGCGTTTCTAAAAATTGAATTTCGTATTCCTGCATGGCATCGGAATCAAAAACCAAGGATCTTCCGACCGTTGAAAATGCCATAATACTAGCAATGGGAAAATCTATGCTTTCCGGATCAGTTGGCAGAGGTGTATCCGATAGCTGATTCAGCTGACCAGCCAAACTGACATATGCATTTTCGGAAGAGGCAATGGTTTCATAGGCGGCAATATTGCAGTATGCATAAATCCTGCTGGCTACCGGGGGGGTAAAGATATCTTTAATGATAACATTGGTAAGATTGTGATTCCAGCGGTTTAACTGATCTTTTGTAAAAGTATCCAAGGCATTCTGATCGTGGGTAGGCGTACAACTCCATAACCCTACAGAAGCCAGATAAAACCAACTTAATAATCTCCCTCTCATAACTCACCTTAGATTTTTAACTCACTGAACAGATATCAAAACAAGCTTTTCACGGTTATATAATTAAAATTCAGGATATTTTTTTATTCCTCCAAACCTTGAAAACCGTAACTCCCGGTTAATCTGCTAAATCGAGATGGTCCATACAGCGCCGCCATAGTATGGCATCTATAAATCATCTTAAGACACCGCTTTATCTAGATTTGGTAATGCTGACCAATCAGATTATCATTGCCCTCTATGTAGGTTGCTTGCTGGTTTGAAATGTTGAAAATTCCCTGAATTCACAATATGGATGTATAGTTAACCAAAAACTTAAAAGGTGGAAGTAGCAAACCTGATTTACTTATGATATCTTTTATGGTTTTGCCGTCGTAAATAAAGCGTTGCTATCCACGAGATCTGCCCTCTACGAATTGATGGTTGGTCAAAGGGAACAAAGAGGCATAGCTTACAAGGTTCAATGTACATTATTTGCCGAAACAACCATTTACATCTTACAAAGATAAGATATTATCGGTTATTCATAACGGATAATCCTTCAGCACTGAGTTATCAGTCAACAATGATTTTTACCAATTTGGATGTGCCAGCCTGAGCGCGTAACAAATAAATACCTGTAGCCAAATTTGTCGGAAACTCAATACCGCTATATCCTCCTTTCAGCTGACGTACATCCTGGAAAACAGGTCTGCCCTGAGCGTCGTATAGACGAAATTCTATGGCACTTGCCTTAGGGACACCCACCCTGAGTTGTAGTTTACCATTGAGCACTGGGTTAGGGGCTACTCTTATCTCAAATGTCACATCTAACAAGACGGTCGCGATATTTGAATATCTAGAGCTACCATCAAAGTCGGTTTGTTTTAGCCTATAAAAAGTTTGACCTGACCAAGGCTCCTTGTCTTCAATTTGATAATGGATTACCGATTCGCTATTTCCAGCACCATCAACAGTAAGTATTTCCTCAAAGTTCACCCCGTCCAAAGACCGCTCTATGGTGAAAAAGTCATTATTAATTTCGCTGGCGGTGGACCATTTTAGCAAGACCACATCATTGACTGGCAATGCTTCGAATGATAATAGTTCAATGGGCAAAGGTGCTGAGACTCCGTCAACACTACCAATTGAAAAATAAAATCCAGTACCTACAGTGAAATCATGGTCGAAGTCGATGACATCTGTGGCATTATCAAAACTAACTGAAGAAACAACAGTGACTCCGGAACTAAAATCTCCATCGTCATCGACTAACAAACGAACGAATTGCAAATCGTTGGTACCAGGGCCAGAGGTGCCTTCAATGTCACTCAAATCCATTTGGATACGCACTGTGCCTACCGTACCATTTTCCTCTACCAGCCATTCTCTGGCGATTCTGGCCTCTATACCACCAGGGAGATCCGTTACACCACCTGCGCTCAACGCTCCATCATCGTTGCCCCATACCAAAAAACTCTGGTCTGCAGAGAATGAGTTGCTGTTGGAGGCATTGTCACTGGCCACACTTCCCAAAGCTACGGTAACAACGGCATCACTGTTTTCGCTCTTACTTTGCTTTTGTTCCAAATCTGAATCATCATCTCTGCCGATGGCGGCAACATCATTGTGAAAGGTTGAATTGGCCGTATTATCCCATAAAGTGGTTGCCGCTGAACTAAGCAAATCATGCCCTAAGGTAATGCCATATTTAATGGCCAAATAACTGTGAATCTGACGTTGTTCGGTTTGTGTAAGGTCCTGATCATAAACGATCATCTCGGAAATTTCTCCATCGAAGTAACTGGTATTGACCGAACTGCCCAAGTAGAAAGTACTGCCATTTCCGGTAAATCCTAAGTAGCTGTTATCGCTTATCAATGAACTGCCGTCGCGCATAATTTCATGATTATTCCCTTCTGGGGTGCTGACTGTACTACCATTCATGGTCCAAATGTATTCTATCCCAGTACTTCCCCCCCAATTAGTGTTGATGCGATAATTGGTGGTACAACATGTACCGGCATCGAAGTACAACTGGTTATCACTCCATGGTAAGTGAGATCCGAAACGGCCATTAGCTCCATTGAGCGGTTCGCGAAATATGGACCGGGCCAAAATGGTATTGGTTCGGGCCAACAAATAGACATTTATTGAACTAACGGAAGAAGTTCCCCAAAGTCCGTCATTATCTTCAAGATGCTCGGAGGCACTTTGATCAAACTGTAAAGCCGGATTGAAGTTGACCCTGGGGTTGATTAATTCCGGCCCAGATGCATCCGATACGTCATTGGCATTACCACTTTGATCCTCCCACAACGTCACCGTAGTGGTCCCCGTAACCCCTTGGTTAGCCTTTAACCAAAGTACCAATGAACCAGCAACTCCACCAGGATATTTGGGGCGTACTTCAGAACCTAGGGTAAAGTACTCACCATCGCTCCAGGTGACTCCAGTAAAAGTCAGGGTATTGCCTACTATACTAGCACCAGTGGTATAAGCAGTAGCTCCTGAACTAAAATCAGCGTCTACAGCATCTTTTAAGAGCGCATAATCGCTTGGATCACCAGAATTGGGAAAACCACCACCCAGTTCGAAACTGACATCGACTGTCCCTGGGGTACCGGTTAGATCCACTCTCCAAGTGCGTTGTGAGCGATAGGTATAGGAGGGGTGGCTACCATTAGTAGTTAACAATAAACTAGAACCATCGTTACCCCAGACCAAAAAATCGAGGTCTGAGCTGAATAATCCGCCCTTATCCATGGAAATTACGGCATCGGAGTTGATACTCATTGATTGTTG
The DNA here is from genome assembly GCA_028289505.1 of Cyclobacteriaceae bacterium. Lineage (GTDB taxonomy): Bacteria > Bacteroidota > Bacteroidia > Cytophagales > Cyclobacteriaceae > SZUA-3. The sequence continues at coordinate 716 of JANQPK010000212.1, read as the reverse complement.
CTGATCCAGTGCAGAGTTGTCATCTCTTCCAATACCCGTAATGTCCTCATTGTAGGAAGCAAAGACCGTAGTGGCATCAAAAATCGTGGTACCATCCGAAGCAACGTAATCCTGAGCCGTACCTTGGTCCAAAGTAATTCCATATTTAAGGGCTAAGTAGGATTGGATTTGTTGTTCTTCTGCGGCAGTTGGAATAGCGTCAAAAACGATGATTTCGGCGATTTCACCAGTATGGAAACTACTACTTCCGTTTGAGGACGCAAGGTAAAAATTATTGTTGGCCCCGGTACCATTATCGTTGTTGTTGTTAGAGACTAAGGTCAACCCCTCACGTTTTATGTACTTACGGGTACCAGTAGAAGTACCGGTCGAGGTACTGGATCCATAAGACCACAAATAGTATTCAGCGGTATTACTGGACCAGTTGGTGTTGATTCTGGATGATCCACAACAGGTCCCAAGATCAAAGTAAACATTACTATCCCCCCAGGGTAAGTGCGAGCCGAATCGCTTGCCAGAAGCTAAAACCTCGAAAAAAATGGTGCTGTTTTGAACAATATCGCTGCGATTGATAAAGTAAACGAACATATCGTTTTTGGTAATACTACCGAAAATGCCATTGGTTACCTGCATGGTTTCAGATCCATCAAATTGTAATGATGGATTAAAATTAATGCGGTCGGTTAATAACTCCGGTCCCGAAGTTGCGGTGGCAT